>NZ_JBIVEG010000073.1:0-1142 GCF_044747545.1 Streptomyces sp. NPDC090077 | reverse complement strand
CCTAGTCTTCCGAGTCAGGAATTCTGTTCAGATGTGTAGGCTTGCGGTATGGCACGTACGGGGCGGCCGAAGGCCGAGTTGACGTTGTCGGATGAGGAGCGGGCCGCGCTCGAGGGGTGGGTGCGGCGCCGTTCCACGCCGCAGGCGTGGGCACTTCGCTGCCGGATCATCCTGGCCTGCGCGGAAGGCGTTTCCAACAAGGACGTGGCAGCCAGTCTCGGCTCGACCGCGCATGCGGTGGGCCGGTGGCGGGCGAGGTTCGTCGAGCACCGGATCGCCGGCCTGGGAGACATGCCGCGATCTGGCGGTCCGCGATCGGTCACGGACGAGCAGGTCGCCGCTCTGGTCACCAGGACGCTGGAGTCGACGCCGAAGGACGCGACGCACTGGTCGACGCGTTCGATGGCGAAGGAGACGGGCCTGTCGCAGTCGACCGTGTCGCGGATCTGGCGGGCGTTCGGCCTGCAGCCACACCGCTCGGAGACCTTCAAGCTTTCCACGGACCCGTACTTCGTCGACAAGGTCCATGACGTCGTTGGCCTCTACCTCGACCCGCCGGAGCGGGCCCTGGTCTTCTGCGTGGACGAGAAATCCCAGATCCAGGCGCTGGACCGCTCGCAGCCCGTCCTGCCGATGATGCCCGGTGTCCCGCAGCGGGTCACGCACGACTACGTCCGCGCCGGCACCACCACCCTCTTCGCCGCCCTCGAGGTCGCCACCGGCAAGGTGATCGGATCACTCCACCGCCGCCACCGCGCCGCGGAGTTCAAAAAGTTCCTCATCAAGCTCGACAAGGAAGTCCCGGCCGGCCTCGAGGTCCACCTGGTGCTGGACAACTACGCCACCCACAAGACCCCGGCCATCAAGACCTGGCTGGTGGCCCACCCCCGATTCCACCTGCACTTCACACCCACCGGGTCGTCCTGGTTGAACCTTGTGGAGCGATGGTTCGCGGAGCTGACGAACAAGCAGATACGGCGAGGCGTTCACAAGACCGTCCAGGCCCTGGAACAGGACATCCGGACCTGGATCGCCGCATGGAACAGCGATCCGAAGCCCTACGTCTGGACCAGAACCGCGGACGAGATCCTCGAACGCCTCGCCAGCTATCTGAACAGAATTCCTGACTCGGAAGACTAGGG
>NZ_JBIVEG010000072.1:0-1601 GCF_044747545.1 Streptomyces sp. NPDC090077 | reverse complement strand
CTAGGCCGTGTTTTGAAAGTGGTGCACGATGGGGTCGACCGCGTACCGATCGAAAGAAGCCTCGTGGTTGACCCCGTGCTCAAGCACGCCCTGCGCCGCCTCCGCTCTGTGAAGTCGCAGCGGCCGCCCGATGCGTGCTCTGCCGAGTTCGCTGACTGGCGGGAGAGGATCGCTGCGGCCTTGGACACGTTGGCCCCCGTGCTGGTCTTCGAGGAGGACAGGGTCAGGGCCAGAGCGGAGGCAGGAGCAGCACGGGAACAGGCGGAAGACGTTCGACGCCGGGGCGAGATCAGGGCTGGCGAGTGCTGATAATGCGGGCGGCCATCCAGAAGGTGAGGTCGCGGGCGATGTCGTTGATGCTGGTCGAGGTGGTGACCTCGTGCTCGTTGCGGATGGTATCACGGCGGACGATCTCGTAGCCGCCTTCGTCCAGGACGGCCACGGAGGCGAACCAGACGGGGTCGTCCTCGTCGGGCTGGACGACGACGAAGGTGTTGTCGGAGTCGTTGAGGTCGCTGATCAGCATGAACAGCGCGTCCTCGGAGGGGTCGTTGATGCGGTCGCCGTTCTCGCTGTCGGCGCCGTAGTACTGAGCCCCCATCGTTGTCGCTCCTCGCTCTGTCCACCGTGGTCGCGGTCAGCATGGCATGGGTGAGCGACAGCACCGGCAGGTCACAGCCATTCGCCGATCGCGGCTATCAGGACGGTGGCCTCGAAGCGGACCGCGAGTTTGTCGAACCGTGCGGCCACCGCGCGGTTGCGCTTGAGGCGGTTGATCCCGCACTCGACCGCGTGCCGGGCCTTGTAGTCCTTGCGGTCGAAGGCAGGAGGCCGCCCGCCGGCCTTCCCCTTCCGCTTGCGGTTCCCGGCCTGGTCGGCGGGCTCCGGGATCGTGCACCGGATCCCGCGCTTTCGCAGGTAGGCCCGGTTGGCGCGGGACGAATACGCCTTGTCGCCCCGCACTCGCAGCGGACGGACACGCGGACGGCCGGGCCCGGTGCGGGGTACTCGGATGCCTTCCAGCACGGTGGCGAACTGGGGGCTGTCGCCGCTTTGGCCTGCGGTCACCAGCAAAGACAAAGGCCGCTGGCCTTGTTCGCAGGCCAGGTGGATTTTGGTGGTGAATCCTCCCCGTGACCGGCCCAGGCCATGGTCGTCGGGTTCGACCTGGACACCGCCTGGCGGTTCCTTCTGGGCCTGTCCGTCGCGGCGGGCGCCCGCCGCGTGCTGGTGGGCCCGGCAGATCGTGGAGTCGACGTTGACCTCCCACGTGATCAGCCCGGCCGCGTCCGCCCGGGCTTGCAGTCTGGTCAGCAGCTCAGACCAGATGCCGTCGCGCTGCCAGCGGCGGAAAAGACCGTAGACCGTCTGCCACGGCCCGTAGTCCGTCGGCAGATCCCGCCACGGAGCACCGGTCCGCACGCGCCACCGGATACCGTCGATCAGCTTCCGCCGGCCCGGAGACGGTCTACCCAACACCGCAACCGGCAACAACGGCTCCAGCACCGACCACTGCTCGTCAGAAAGATCCCCTCGTCCCACATCAAGATCATCACGATGCGGGACGAGGAACGGAGCCGACTTTCAAAACAGGGCCTAGC
>NZ_JBIVEG010000071.1:0-1773 GCF_044747545.1 Streptomyces sp. NPDC090077 | reverse complement strand
CGCGATGGCCTTCGGCCACCCTTGACAGGCCGACCCGCCCCGGAAAGCCGAAAGACTGCCGGGAAACCCCCAAAGAAACGGCACGGTCCAGAGGAGGAGGGGCGGGTCCGTCAGGGATGAGGCGACGGGGCCGGGGCCCGGCCCGCCGGGCATCCGGGCCCGTCCAGTCCCGGTCCGGGGCCAGGGGCGCGAATACCTGCACCAAAAGTCGCTCAGAGCACGCTACGGACCACCCAAGCGCGACAGATCGCTACGCGCTCCTCCCGTCTCGGCGTCCGACGACCGCCTGCGGCTGGTACCCGCACGAGAGGGTGACCAGGGCGTCCCAGGGAGCGGATGGGCGCGCCAGATCGCTACGCGCTCCTCGGATTTCAGCGTCCGGCGACCGCCTTGGGCTGATACCCGCACCAGAGGTTCATCAGGGCGATACGGGGAGCGATCAGGCGCAGCAGATCGCTACGCGCTTCTCTGACCTCGGCGTCTGCACCCGACAACAAGAACGGGCGGCCCGCGACTGCGTCCGGTCCTACGGGGCGTCGAAGCGGACGGAGCGGACTTCCAGGGTGTCCTTGGCCGGTGAGCCGTTGGCCCTGAGCCGCCACTGGGGGCCTTCGCAGCTCGGGTTGAGGTAGACCGTCACGGCGGTGTCGGTCTGGTTGTGCGGGGCGTAGCCGGGCAGTTCGTCGTCATCGCCGACCGGGTAGAGGTTGATGCACTTGCCGCTGTGCGGGTCGTGCAGGGTGGCGTACTGCTCGTGGCCGTAGCCGTCCACGTACTTGAAGTGGAAGTTGCCCTGGGCGGCCTGGGCAGAGCCGGACATCGACAGGACGAGGGTGAGGGCGCCGAGACAGGCGCCGAGGGTGCTGCGGAGCTTCATGAGAGGGGAATCCCTTCCGGAAGTGATCGAAAGCGCACGAAGGGGACCCTAGGAGGGGTGTCAGGTGGCGAATCGATCCGCTGGAACAGGCGCTCTGGCGCGTCACCCCGGCTCCACCTGTTCGGGTCAGGAGGAGGGCGTCACTAGGGTTCGAGGATGAACGACACGACAACCGGCATACGGATCCGACCCGGTGTCCTCGCGGACGCGGCGGCCGTGCTCGACATGCTCGACGGCGCCGTCGCGTGGATGAACTCCCGTGGCAACACCGAGCAGTGGGGCACCACCCCGTACTCGCAGAAGCCCGGCGGGGTGGAGCGGGTCGAGCGGTACCTGACCGAGAACACCCCGTGGATCGCGGAGTTGGACGGGACGCCCGTCGGGGCGATGGTCCTGGACTCCGGCCCCAGCCCCCAGATGCCCATCAAGGCGGCCGGGGAACCCGAGCTGTACGTCCGTCTGCTGGTCTCCGACCGGCAGCGGCTCGATCTGGGCATCGGCGCCGTCCTGCTGGCGCATGCCGCCGACGAGACCCGCCGGGCCGGCCTGGACCTCCTGCGCGTGGACTGCTGGGCGGGCGGCGGGGGCGAGCTGGTCGCGTTCTACGAGCGCAACGGCTTCACCCGCACCGAAGCCTTCATGTCGGGCGACTGGCCGGGCCAGGTCCTCGCCCGCCGTCCCCACTGACGGTCCCGCCCGTTTTCTGCAATGCCCTGATCGACCTTTGGTGCGGGTATCAGCCCCGGACGGCCGTCGGTCGCCGAGATCAGAGGAGCGCGTAGCGATCTGACGCGTCCCTGTGCTTCCGCACTGCTCTGGGCGACTTTTGGTGCAGGTATCAGCCCCAGGCGGTCGCCGGACGCTTGGCCGGGAGGAGCGCGTAGCGATCTGTCGCG
>NZ_JBIVEG010000070.1:0-1984 GCF_044747545.1 Streptomyces sp. NPDC090077 | reverse complement strand
TGCCGGCCGGCTCCCTGTCGGACGTGCGGCGGCCACCCGCTGTGCCAGTTCCGCCGGCGTCGAAGCCTCGAAGACGTCACGGATCCCGACCTCGATGCCGAGTTCTCCCCGTACACGGCTGATCAGACGGGTCGCGAGCAGGGAGTGACCGCCGAGGCCGAAGAAGTCGTCGTCGACGCCGATGACGGGTGCGTCGAGGATCTCGGCGAAGACCCGGCACAAACACTCCTCGACGGCGTTGCGCGGTGGGCGCCCCGGGGCGTCGGCTGCCCGCGCGGGCGTGGGCAGGGAGCGCCGGTCCAGCTTGCCGTTCGGGGCGAGCGGGAAGGCTTCCATGACGACGAACGCGGTGGGAATCATGTACGCGGGGAGAAGGGCCCGGGTGTGTTCGCGCAGTGCCTCGACGTGGAGTCCGTGGACGGTGTCGGCCGGAATGACGTAGGCCACGAGTTCCTTCGTGCCCGGCCGGTCCTCGCGGACGGTGACCAATGTCTGGCCCACGTCGGGATGGCGGTCGATGACGGCGGCTATCTCGGCCGGTTCGATCCGGAAGCCACGGATCTTGACCTGGTCGTCCGCCCTCCCGACGAATTCAAGCTGTCCGTCACGGTTCCAGCGGGCGATGTCCCCGGTGCGGTACATGCGGTCCCCGGCCGGGCCGAAGGGGTTCGCAACGAACCGTTCCGCCGTGAGGTCCGGGCGCCTGAGGTAGCCGCGGGCCAGTCCCGCGCCGGCCAGGTACAGCTCTCCCGCCACACCCGGCGGTACCAGCCGCAGCCCCGCGTCCAGGACGTAGGCGCGGGTGTTGGCCATCGGCCTGCCGATTGGTGCGGTACCGGCGGCGTTGCCGTCGTCGTACCAGGCGGTGGCGTAGACGGTGCATTCGGTGGGCCCGTAGATGTTGGCGATCCTGGCCTCTGGGAGTGCCGTGCGCAGATCCTTCACGACTTGAGGCGGCACCGCTTCGCCGCACAGTGCCACGTCACCGGCATGCAGTTCCACCGGGCCGCCCGCGAGAACCGCGGCGAACACGGACGGCACGCCGCTGATGAGGGTTCCCGACCAGCCGCCCCGCTGGATGACTTCCAGCAGATCCCGCACGATCTCGACGGTTCCGCCCAAAGTGAGCGGGACGAGCCACTCGAAGACCGACACGTCAAAGTTGAGGGACGTGGACAGGAGCGTGCGGGACATTCGCTCCGGTCCGTAGTCACGCGCGGCCCATGAACAGAAGTCGACGACGTTGCCCTGGGTGACGACCACGCCCTTGGGGCGGCCGGTCGACCCGGAGGTGTGGAGGACGTACGCGGCGTTGTGCGACCCCAGGGGCCGGGTGCGATCCCGGTCCGACAGGTTCGTCGAGGGAAGGGGCCTCCCGTACACGTGCTCCAGCAGAACCCGCACGGTGTCGCCGGCAGGCAGGGCGTGCTCGACGTCTCCGGTGGTGAGGACACAGGCCGGCGCTGCGTCACGGAGGATGAAGGCGATGCGCTCGGCCGGGTAGTTCAAGTCGATCGGCTGGTAGGCGGCGCCGACCTTGAGCACGGCGAGGGCGGCCGTGAGCAGTGCGGGCGACCTGGGGAGGGCAAGGGCGACGAAGTCCTCGGGTCCTGTTCCGTGGGTGCGGAGGTGGTGGGCGAGTCGGTTGGCCTGTTCGTTGAGCTGTTCGTAGGTGAGGCACTGGTCGTGGTGGCGGACGGCGATGGCGTGGGGGGTGCGGGCGGCTTGTGCCTCGAAAAGTTCGGGGATGGTGCTGTGAGTGGGGGGTGGGGTGGTGGTGTCGTTGAGGGTCGTGAGTTGTCGGCGTTCGTGGAGGGTGAGGATGTCGGTGTGTCCGATGGGAAGTTCGGGGTGGGTGGTGAGTGTGGTGAGGAGGTGGTGGAGGCGGTGGGCGAGGAGGTGGGCTGTGGGTTGGTCGAAGAGGTCGGTGGCGTATTCGATGACGCCGGTGAGTCCGGCTGGTGCTCCGTGGGCGTCGTGCCGT
>NZ_JBIVEG010000069.1:0-2686 GCF_044747545.1 Streptomyces sp. NPDC090077 | reverse complement strand
GCGGAAGCGCAAGGGCGCGACAGATCGCTACGCGCTCCCCTGGTCTCGGCGGCCGGCGGCCGTCTTGGGCTGATTCCTCAGCGGAGGACAGTGTTTGCATGCCCGTACCAGGCCCCCACTCCCCGGCTTTCCAGCCGTGTTCCGAGCAGTCGTCGCTAGGCTCCACGCATGACGATTCGCGCAGTGGTCTTCGATGTCGGCGAGTGCCTCGTGGACGAAACGCGGGAGTACGGCACATGGGCCGACTGGCTCGGCGTGCCCCGGCACACCTTCGCCGCGATGTTCGGAGCCGTGATCGCGCAGGGCCGCGACTACCGCGATACCTTCCAGGTCTTCCAGCCCGGCTTCGACCTCTACGAACAGCGCGAGGCCCGGGCGGCGGCCGGACAGCCCGAGCACTTCGATGAAGGAGACCTGTACGCGGATGTCCGCCCCGCCCTCGCGCAGCTGCGCGCCGACGGCCTGTGGCTGGGTATCGCAGGCAATCAGACGGTTCGCGCCGGCAGGATCCTCCGCGAACTCTTCTCCACGGACGTCGATCTGATCGGCACCTCCGACGACTGGGGGGCGAGCAAGCCCGATCCCGAGTTCTTCGTCCGCGTCGCCAAGGCCGTTCCGTTCGGGCCCGACGAAATCCTCTACGTGGGCGACCGTGTCGACAACGACCTGCGGCCCGCTGTGGCCGCAGGCATGCACAGCGCCCTGATCCGGCGCGGCCCCTGGGCCACCATCCAGTGGGAAACGGAGGAGGCCAAGGCGCTGCCGACCTTCAGGGTCGACAGCCTCCTCGACCTCCCTCACCGGATCAACGAGTTCAACGCGTCAGCGCGCTGAGCGTCGTCGCCCAGCCGTACAGCCGGTCGTCGAGCTCGCGTACGCACTGCTCGTGCTGCCACGGTGCGAGCGCGCGGCGCGTCTCGCGGACCCTCTCCATCCCGGTCGCGTACCAGTGCGTCTCCAACTGCTCCAGGGCCCGAACCGCATAGGCGCACGCTGCCTCGGGAGCTCCGGCAGCGGCCTCCACGGCCCCAAGGTCGGCGAGGACCACGGTCCGCTGCTTGTCAGCGTCGGGCGGCAAGGTCTCGAGAACTTCCATGAGCGTCTGCCTGGCCTGCGGGAGGTGCCCGGCTGCGAGCTGGGTGTTCCCCTTGAACGCGGCCAGTCGGACGGGACTGAACCAGTCCATCCAGTCAGGCGAGACGTGCTCCGAACCGGCCGCCAGCAACTCCTCGCCGTGGTTGATGAGGTTCAAAGCCGTCCGCGTCTGCCCACACCTCGTCTCGCATTCGGCCTCGACCGCGTCGAGCCAGGCCAGGAATTCCGCGGAGGCCGGGCTCCTGCGGGCATAGGTCCGCGCCATCACCATCCGCTCGCCGGCGCCGGAGCGATCTCCGGCCCACCCCGGGATGAAGGCCATGTGAGCCAGCACGGCGGCGCCGAGCACGGAATCGTCCGCTTCTCCCGCCGCTTGAAGGGCACGCAGCCACGTGTCGCCCGCTTGCTCGGGCTCGCGGAGGTCAAAGAACTCGATGCGGCCCGCAAGGAGAGACGACTCAGCCAGTGCAGCGGCGACGGCACGGCGCGTGGCGCCCGCTGTTGCGGGGAGCAGAGCCTCTCCGAGGACGGCGTGGGCACGGACCGGTGGATGAAGGACCGCCGGTGCCACGGTCCAGTAGAGCCGCCGGTGGGCCCGGGTCACGGCGAGATAGTCGGCAGCCGCACTGGCGGGCTGCGCCGTCGTCGGATGCTGCACCGGGAGCCGCAGCGCCGCCGCGACGGGTACGCGCCTGACCGTCAGGGTGCGATCGTGTCCGGCGGGTGGAGTGAAACCGAGGGCCTCGACATCCTGCCCGAGCAGCTCCGTGAGTGCCTGCTGGGCCGCAGCGTAGGGCCAGGGGGGCGCATCCGACTCCCAGCGCCGGACTTGGCGCACGTCGATGGAAACACCTCGGTTGGCGAGAGCCTCAACCAGTGCCTGCTGCGAGAGATATCCGGCAGCCACACGGGCGGCTTTGAACCGGACGTTCCCGGGTGACCTTGCCACGCTCAACCTCCGCATGTGTGCCAGGTGGGCGACCACTCTCTCAACAAGTCCCCGCCAGAGCCACGTTTTACCCCGCTGGAGGAATAGAAGTCCTCAAATAGGCAGTCAGAAGACCGTGACAAGTCCTAGCTGAGCCATCCCGTAAGGGCGAACCTCGAACCTCGAACAGGAGCAGGGCGATCCGCCCACTGACCACGGCAGGAAGTGACATGACCAGTCGCACCCGAGACGTGCCAAGCGTCGACAGTTGGGACGAACCCTTGCCGAGGGCGAGGGTCGTAGAACCGCCCAGCCTCGAACTCCTCGACCGGGCTTTGGCCGGCTGGGAGCGGTTCCTCGTCACCTTCGAGGGGATGCCCGATGAGTGAGCGCTACGAGTACGTGCCCCACCGTCTCCTGGGCCGCCGCGTCCTTGACATTGCTTCTGGCATCGAGGGCGAGCTGATGGCCGTGATCAACGAGAACGTCTCGGACATCGGCATCGAGCGCTGGGTGGAACTCGCCTACATCCGAGGCGCCTCCGGCCGCGAGTTCACCACCGCCGCCACCAACGTCGAACCCGCCCCGGACCAGCCCAAGACGGCGGCCGGTCGCCGAGATCAGAGAAGCGCGTAGCGATCTGAAGCGCCCTTGCGCTTCCGT
>NZ_JBIVEG010000068.1:0-3284 GCF_044747545.1 Streptomyces sp. NPDC090077 | reverse complement strand
TGGGCGTCAAGCTCACCACCCTGCGCCCGGAGCAGGCCGCCTACATCGGCGTCAAGGTCGAGGGCCCGTACAAGCCCGACCACTACCGCTACTGATCCCCGCGGATCCGCAGCACTCCAGGCAGGCCCCCGGCACCCGCGCCGGGGGCCTGCCCCGTACCCGAGGACCCATGCCATGCCCCGCGGCCGCTACTCGCTCCACGACCCGCACGACCACACGCCCCTCGGCGAGGAACACTTCCACTGCGCCCCCGGCCCCTCCGGCTGGCGCTACGTGGCCCAGCTGACCACCCCGGACGGCGAACACCGCGGCTCCCTGGACCTGGCCGTCGACGCCCTCGGCCGCCCCATCCGCATGGAGGCCAACGCCGGCGGCTGGCAGGTGCGCGGCGCCGCCATCGACGGCGTCACCTGGGTCCGCACCGACCCCGCCGGAGCCGAGGCCACCGAGGGCAACATCGCCGCCCCCGGCTTCACCGGCAGCTCCCCGGCCTTCCTCGTCGCCACGGCCCGCCTGCTGCGCCTGGCCCCCGGCGCCCCCGCGACCCGGGTCCGGCTCCTCGCGCTGACCGATCCGGTGCTGGCACCCCGCACCGTCGACCAGGCCTGGGCCCTGCTCGCACGCGCCGAGCACCCCACCGACAGCGGCCCGCTGGTGGTGGACGAGTACCAGGTCACCGCCCTGGACACGGGCGAGGTCCACACCGTGCACATCGCGGGGGACGTGGTCCTCTCGGCACCGGGCATCGAACTCGAACACCTGGAAACCCCGCCCTCCACCTTCGCGGACGACGAGGGCTTCGCGGACGACGAGGACCGGACGGAGGACTAGGAGGGCGGCGCGAAACCAGTCCCGCGCGGAGCCGGTGACGCGGGCGGTACCGGCGGCGCCACGGGCGCGGGAGCCGGAGCCGGCGCGGCCGGGGCCGTGACGGGCGGCATCTGAACGGCCGGGACCTGGCCCTGGACCTGGACCTGCACCGGGGCCGGTCCCGGGGCGAAGGCCCGCGCGGCATCCCGGGACTGCCGCTCGTGCACCACCGCCATCAGGAACGCGGCGGCCGGCACCCCGGCCGGCGGCGGCGTCCCCGTCCGGGCCACCACGTCGTCCGCGAGCCGCACCGCCATCGCGGCACCCGTGTGCGGGTCCAGCTGGTTCATCCGGGTCAGGTACTGCCGGATCGCCAGCCACAGCCCGTCCGGCACCGCCGACAGGTCCAGCGCCGCGAACTGCCCGGCCAACCACGGCGGCGGCGGGGGCACCGGCATCACCCGGGCACCCGGCACCCGCTCCCGGACCACCAGGGTCCCGGCGAACACGTCACCCAGCCGCCGTCCCCGCTCCGACACCAGCGAGGCGATGCAGGCGACCGCCCCGAAGGTCAGCAGCAGCTCCACGACCCCCATGGCCCCGCGCACCAGCGCGTGCCGGAACCGGATTGGCCCGCCGTCCTCCCGCACCACCCGCAGCCCGCAGGCCATCTTCCCCAGCGAGCGGCCCCGGCTCAGCGTCTCCACCGCGATCGGCACGCCGACCACCACCAGCACGAAGCTCGCCACCGACACCGCGGCCTGCGCGGCGTCGTCGAGACCCGCCGTCGCCGCCAGCAGGCCGACGATCACCACCACGAACCCGGTGCCGTACACGGCCATGTCGAGCAGGACCGCCAGGGCCCGGCTCGGCAGCCGCGCCGGCCGCAGACCCAGGACGACCGCGTCCCCCGTCACCAGACCGCTCACCGCGCGCACCTTTCCCCGACCTGACCCGCCCCTGTGCACCCCAGTCTGCCAAGCTGGCCGCAGGAGAAGTAAGCCGTATCGGGTGGCCAGGGGCAGGGGAGCGGTAACCGGATGGATCTCGACGTCTTCGTGGCGGCCCACCAGACGGAATGGGCCCGCCTGGAGCAGCTCCTCGGCCGCGGCCGTCGGCTCACCGGTGCGGAGGCAGACGAACTCGTCGCCCTCTACCAGCGCACCTCCACCCACCTGTCGCTGATCCAGTCGAGCGCCCCCGACCCGATGCTCACGGCCCGGCTCACCCAGCTCGTCGCCCGCGCCCGCTCGACCGTCACCGGCACCCGCCGCGCGAGCTGGCGCGACGCCGCCCGCTTCTTCACCGAGTCCTTCCCGGCCGCCGTCTACCGCAGCCGCCGCTGGTGGATACCCACCGCACTGCTCTCCACCGCCCTCGGCGTGCTCATCGGCTGGTGGATAGCCGCCCACCCCGAGGTCCAGAGCGCCATAGCCACCCCGGAGCACCTCAAGGAGCTGACCCGGCCCGGCGGCGGGTACGAGACCTACTACTCCAGCCACCCGGCGGCCTCCTTCGCCGCGCAGGTCTGGACGAACAACGCCCAGGCCGCCGCGATCTGCCTGGTCCTGGGCGCCTTCCTGGGGCTCCCGGTCCTCTGGATCCTCTTCCTCAACATGGCGAACCTCGGCGTGGGCCTCGGCCTGATGACCTCCGCCGGCCGCCTCGACGTCTTCCTCGGCCTGATCCTCCCGCACGGCCTCCTCGAACTGACCGCCGTCTTCGTCGCCGCCGGCACGGGCCTGCGCCTCGGCTGGACCGTCGTCGACCCGGGCCCCCGCACCCGCCGCACCGCCCTCGCCGAACAGGGCCGCGCCGCCCTCGGCATGGCCATCGGTCTGGCCGCGGTCCTGTTCGTCTCGGGCCTGATCGAGGGCTTCGTGACCCCGTCGGGCCTCCCCACCTGGGCCCGCATCACCATCGGCGTCGTCGCGGAGGCCGCGTTCCTGGCCTACGTCTACGTCCTCGGCGGCCGCGCGTCCCGGGCGGGCGAGGTGGGCGACGTGGAGGAGGCGGACCGCACGGCGACGCTCCCGACCGCGGCCTGATGTGCGTACAAGGCAGCTGAGCTGCTAGTCTCCTCGTCGTCCCGCAGACCGTTGACACGGCCGCTGCGGGGAGGTAGATTCGAACGGTTGCCTCGAACTGGACAAGTTCGGCAGCGATGGTTTAAAGTCTCTCTCACCCCCAAATGGAATTGAATTCCCGTGGGGTACAGCCGACTCCTCATTCAGGAAGCCGAAGCCGGGAAATCCGGTGGAAAACTTCTGATAGAGTCGGAACCGCCGGAAAGGGAAAGCGCGAAAGCGCAGAACCTCGAAAGCGCCGAGGAAATCGGACACGAAAGAGTCTGATAGAGTCGGAAACGCAAGAACGAAAAACGAAAGCCCGGAGGAAAGCCCGAGAGGGTGAGTACAAAGGAAGCGTCCGTTCCTTGAGAACTCAACAGCGTGCCAAAAATCAACGCCAGAAGT
>NZ_JBIVEG010000067.1:0-3693 GCF_044747545.1 Streptomyces sp. NPDC090077 | reverse complement strand
TGCACCAAAAATCGATCAGAGCAGGGCGGAAACGCACGGGCGCGACAGATCGCTACGCGCTTCTCTGGTCTCGGCGACTGACGGTCGATTGGGGTTGCTGGCAGATGAGGATGCCGCCGAGGCAAGTGATTCGGAAGGCGCCTTCTTCACGGATTACCGTGCTGACGCACTCCCTTGCGCGTTCGATGGTCTCCTTGAAGGGGACGCCCATCTGATCGGCCCAGGCTTCGTAGGAGGCCAGGTGGGCGATGACGGGTTCGGCGTCGGTCACTTCGATCACCCCGGGCAGGGGGATGGTGCGGATGTCGTTGAAGACCGTGCCGAGGATTGCCGGGGCGTCTTCCAAGGTGAAGCGGGCGGAGAGCTGCACGCGGGCCGGGCCCTGCTCTGTGCCCAGTACGTCGCCTGCGGCTCGTCGCCAGAGGTCTTCCAGTTCGCGCTTGTCGGTCCGGCTGTTGGTGGAGACGATCGCGATGCCGTCCGGTGAGAGGACGCGCCCCAGCTCCTTCGTCGCCCGGGCCTGGTCTTCGACGTGGTAGAGCATGTGCAGAGCGAGGACGGCACCGAGGACACCGTCTGCGATGGGCAGCTGCTGGACGTCGGCCACTACAGCTCCCGGGATCGCGGTGAGTATGCCGTGGGAGACGTCCATGGGGATCACGCTCAGGTCGGGGCGCTCTTGTCGCACTCGCGCGACGAACTTGCCGTTCCCACACCCCACGTCGGCGACCGCACCGTGCGTGTTCTGTAGTTGGTCCACGACGATGCCTGGCAGATCGTGTCGTGGGGTCTGCCACCGGTACAGGGACTGGCGGGCGGAGAGGTGCTGCCCCGTACCGTAGGCCTTGGTGGACAGAAGGCTGCGGTCGGTGACCGAATGATCGTGTGCGGGCTGGGCGGTCATCGGGCCTCCGGACGGTCGCTGGCATGAGCGGCCCGGCCGGTCGCCTCATGGATCTGTGCGCGAAGATCGATGGCCGGTTGGGCGTCACGGTACGGCGCGCTGCCGAGCAGCGTGCCCAGATTGCGCAGCCTGATGCTGATGCTGGCGGTGCGAGTCCTGGAAGCGAACACCCCTGCGAGCCTTGCGCCGGCCTCTTCGAGTTCGCCGCTGGCCACGTGAGCCGTGGCCAGGTCCAGGTGCGCGGCTTGCAGGTCGCCGGGGGAGCGGTCTTCATCCGGTCCGGCCTGGTACATCTCCAGCGCACGGTTCGAGGCTGAAACTGCCTGCCGGATCTGTTCGCCACCTCCGACGCTCAAGAAGGCGGTGCCGGAGTACGTCCATTGCTTCGCCTCGGGGAACGAGAAGATCCCGGGGAGTTCGTCCGGTTCCGCAGCCATTCGTGCCTCCTGAGCGAGAGCAAGGGCTCGTAGGGCGCTGCGGTGGTCACCTTCGGCTGCGCGGGCACGTGCCTCAAGGCTCAGCAGCCGTGCCTTGATGGTTCCTGAGCCAGGTGCACGCCCGTCGTTCAGGCCGGCCTGGGCAAGGTTTCCTGCCTGCCGGTAGTCCTCCGCCCAGTAAGCGGCGAGGGACTGGAAAGACCGTGCCCAAGCGCGAAGTCTTGGGTGCTCGGCGATCTCCGCGCACTGGACAACGGTGCGAGCGTGCGTGGCGGCGGCAGAGCGGTCCCCGAGGTCGAGCGACACGTGCGCCGCAAGACCGGACAGCCAACCCGCGACCACATAAAGACGAAGGGTATGGGCAGGCGGCTGGCGGCCTTCCAGCAAGCGGAACACCTCTGAGCGGACGGTGCGGATCTCCGGAACCAGGAGGGCCAGGGGACGGCTTACGAAGTCCCGGGCGAGTCGCTCTACGTCCGCTTCGAACTGCTCCAGGACGATCGAGTTGACGTTGGTGTCCGCCGCGTACCGAGCCAGTCGGCTGGACAGCTCTGTATCGGCGGCGCAGCCTCGGACCTCATCGGTCGGGGCCGGAGTTCCCGTGTCATGCACAGCCGCCCCCTTCGGGTACAGGCCGAGGTCCGCCTCGCTGGCCACCTGGAACACCTTGCACAGGGCAGATCTGTACTGACTGGCAGGCCAGCTGATGGCTCCGCGTTCAAGGCGAGAGATCCAGTTCGCGTCGAGTTCCGGATACCGCCCGGTTGCCGCCTGGACCTCGGCGGATACAAGCTCCGGGGTCTGTGTCTGAGTCCAGCGGTGCGCGCGTCTGTGCCTGCGAAGCGTCTCGTTCGCCATCATCCCGTCATCCTCTGATCGAGTCGGGCGCCGAAAAGCGTAGTGGCATCTGCCTGGTGGATGCCTACAACTTGCCTAGCAAAGTGCCCTGTTAGAGGCATTTCCAGCGGAGTTGACTGAGCATGGCTGCCCAGAGAGGCGGTCTCCCCTTGCAGCAGGCCAGCGGAACGATCTCAGGCAACGCCCCTGCCCGCTGCCGCTCCAGCACGAGACCGAGGAGACGTGCGTTGTCCTCTGAAACGAGCAAGCGTGAAAGCACGGCCGACGGGCTGGGTGAGAGAACCTGCAGCCTCCCCTGCTGGACGTTTAAGGTCACAGCCCCACCCAGCTCGGAACTGCTCGACCGTGCACGTCATGGGTGGGAGCGCTTCCTCGACTCCTGCGAGGAGCCGCTCCATGAGTGAGTGCTACGAGTACGTGCCCCACCGGCTCCTTCGCCGTCGTGTGCGCGACATCGCTTCCGGTACCGAGGGCGTGCTGATGGCGGTGGTCAACGAGAACGTCTCCGACACCGGTATCGAGCGCTGGGTCGAACTGGCTTATGTCCGGGGCGCCTCGGGCCGTGAGTTCACCACTGCCGTCGCCAACATCGAGGCGGCCGCCGCCTCCGGCCATCCCTGAGGAGCAGCATGTCCAGTCCCTTCCCGCCACCGCCGCCGTGCAGGACCAAGCCCCACACCCCACCGACGCCCGCCCTGGACGGCCTCCTCTGCGATGCCCAGCTCAGCGCAGTCCGTGCCACAGTCCTGGACGACAACCCGGGGATGGAACCCGAGCTGGCAGCCCGGATCGTCACCGAGGCCATCAAGTTCATCGCCACGGCCGCCCGGGGTGCCGACACCATGACTCCGTCACGCCTGGTCGACAAAGGCTGGCACGCCCTGATCCTCCACACCTCCCTCTACAGCCAGCTGTGCGCACACCTGGGCGGCTTCGTCGACCACTACCCCACCCCTCAGGCCGCGGAAGGCGACCTGGACGCGCTCGACTGGACCATCCAGTCGATTGAACGGGCCGGCTTCTCCGTGGACCGTCATCTGTGGGCCGAACCGACACCCGCCCTGGCTGGCGACCGGTGATCTCCACGGAGTTCACGACCACCACAACCGACGTCGTGACCTGCGAAGCCTGCTGGCGCAACCCCGTCCAGGCCGCCCGCACCACCGCAGTCAGCACCCGCCGCGACCTGCTCTGCGTGCCGTGCGCCCAGCAGGACAGCCCCGTTCGCGTCGCCGTCTTCCCGCCCCTGGGCATCTACAAGCTCACCTGGAGGAACACCACCATGGGAAAGCACCGCAACCCCGGCTACCCCGAACAGCCCCCAACCCCGGCCCGCCACTGCCCTCGCCCCCACCCACCCCGACCCCCGGCCGCCCGCCGGTTTAGGGCCCGGGTATCAGCCCCGGGCGGCCGTCGGTCGCCGAGACCAGAGGAGCGCGTAGCGATCTGTCGCGCCCGTGCGTTTCCGCCCTGCTCTGATCACCTTTTGGTGCG
>NZ_JBIVEG010000066.1:0-4420 GCF_044747545.1 Streptomyces sp. NPDC090077 | reverse complement strand
TCTGGCGTTGATTTTTGGCACGCTGTTGAGTTCTCAAGGAACGGACGCTTCCTTTGTACTCACCCTCTCGGGCTTTCCTCCGGGCTTTCGTTCTTCGTTCTTGCGTTTCCGACTCTATCAGACTCTTTCGTGTCCGATTTCCTCGGTGCTTTCGAGGTTCTGCGCTTTCGCGCTTTCCCTTTCCGGCGGTTCCGACTCTATCAGAAGTTTTCCACCGGATTTCCCGGCTTCAACGTTTCCGAATGGAGAGTCGAATGCACTCCACCCGGGAGGAGATTCCCTGTGGAGTGGTGGTCGCCGAACTTGTCCAGTTCGAGGCAACCGTTTGACTCTACAACCCTCCCCCTGGGGTGTCAAAACGACGCGGGAGCCTCGTGCACCCGCGCCAGCAGGGTCATCAGGGTGTCCTGCTCGGCCGGGGTGAGGGGGGCGAGGAGCTCCGCGTTCGCGGCTTCCGCGAGGGCGGCGCAGCGGGTCAGGGCGGCTTCCCCCGCAGGGGTGACGGTGACGGCGTTCTTGCGGCGGTCCGCCGGGTCCGGGGTCCGCAGCACGAGGCCCGCCTCCTGGAGGTGGTTGAGGATCCCGACCATGTCCTTCGGGTCGACCGCGAGCCGGCGGCCCAGATCGGCCTGGGCCACGGGGCCGTACTCGGCGGTCGCGGCCAGCACGGCGTGCTGCATGAGCTTCAGCCCCTCCCCCGCGATCGCGTCCGCGACCAGGCCCCGTCCGCGTGCCGCGACGCGGCCGACGAGCCAGGTGGGCAGGGACTGGATGTGGCCGAGGGGTGAGGTCATGGGCGCACCTTATCCAGAAATCGTTGGACCTCCCTATGACTTCGCGCATATCGTTGGGGCTCCCAACGAAACTGAACCCTGGGAGGTTCTGTGCTGCGCATGCGCCATGAGGTCAACGGTGGACCCGACGCCCTCGTCGCCGAGGAGGCCGAGCGACCCGTGGCCGGACCCGGGGAGGTGCTCGTACGGGCCGAGGCCATCGGGGTCACGCTGCCCACCGTCCGCAAGGTCCGGGAGGGAAGCGGGCCCGTGTCGTTCGGCGGGGAGGTGGCGGGCGTCGTCGTCGCCACCGGGGAGGGCGTCACCGCCTTCACGGCGGGGGACCGCGTCACCGGACTCTGCTTCGCCGACGCCTACGCCGAGTACGCGGTGCTGAACGCCGCGCTGGCCTCCCCCGTCCCCGACGGTGCGACCGCAGTGGAAGCGGTGGCGCTCGTCCGCAGCGGACTGGTCGCCCGCGGGGCGTACGAGTCCGCGCGGGTGGAGGCCGGCGAGTCCGTCCTCGTCACCGCGGCGGCCAGCGCGGTGGGCGCCCTCGCCCTCCAGATCGCCGCGGCCGGCGGGGCGGGCCGCGTGGTCGCCTCCGTCAGCAGCGCCGACAAGGCCGACTTCGTCCGCCGCCTGGGTGCCGACGAGGTCGTCCTGTACGAGGACGCCGACTGGGGCGGCCCGTACGACGTGATCCTCGACGGGGTCGGCGGCGACCTCCTCGGCCCCGTCGTCCGGGCCCTCGCCACGGGCGGCCGGCTGGTGGCCTTCGGCTCCGGCGGCGGCACGGTCGAGGCGTACGAACTCCTGGTGCGCGGGGCCTCGTTGATCGGCTTCCAGATGCGGGCCATCGCCCTCGGCCGACCCGACCTGTACGCACGCTGGCAGCGCGAGCTCTGGGAGGCGCGCGACGCGGGGACGCTGCGCACCTCCGTGCACGAGCGGATCCCCCTGCGCGAGGCCGCCCGCGCGCACGCCGTCATCGAACAGCGCCGCAACCTCGGCAAGGTCGTACTGGTCCCCTAGCGCTTGTCCCGCCGGTCGGTGACGGGCGTCGTGGCACGGAGCGGGACCGCCGGCAGGTGATCGACGGACGGTACTGGGGAAGCCTGTCGTCCGGCGCAACGAAGAACTTCACGACGATGCTCACCTGGGGATCACGCCCGACGTCCCTCATCCGTGATCGGCGGGACCGGCGATCGGCCAGGCGATCTCCACCCGGTTCTCCGGGTGGTCCGGTACCCCGGTCCACCGGCGGTAGACCATCCGGACCGGACCCGCGAAGGCGAACCCGCGCCCGGTGACCCACTCGGCGACGGCGTCGTACGCACCGAGGATCTGCGGGAAGGCGGCGGCCGCGCCCTCGACCTCCGTGCAGGCGAGGGTGGTCGCGGGCAGCTCGCGCACGTCCACGCCCTCGGGCAGGTCCGTGGGCTGCGCGCCGTGCTCCCAGAAGGGCAGGCAGGCCTCGACGAGCGTCTCGTTCTCGTCGTCGCACACCCCGTGGAAGCGGACGAAGGCGGGCCCGGTGAAGGTGAGGGGGCCGCGGCCGGCGACCGCGTAGATCTGCTGGTAGGCGCTGCGGAGGAAGGCCTCGAGCCCGGAGTTGCCGAGGGTCGCCCCGCGGACGAGGATCCGTTCGGCGCCGCCCGCTCGGACGGTGACGCGGTGGGTCATTCCTGCTCCTTCGGTCAGTCTGCTCAACAGGCCGTGGACCGTGGAGCGCTGTACCTCCAGCCGCCGCTCGGCCGCCCGCAGATGCGCCTGGAGGGCGGCGGTCAGCTCCTCCTCGCCTCCGGCGAGCAGCCGACGTACCTCTTCGACCGGCAGGTCGAGCTGCCGCAGCGCCCTGACCGACTGCGCCGTGCGCACCTGGTCCCGCCGGAAGTACCGGTAGCCGCTCACGGGGTCGACGTAGGCGGGCACCAGTACGCCCGTGGCGTCGTAGTGCCGAAGCGCGGTGACCGAGAGGCCAGCGGCCTGCGAGAACTGCCCGATCGGCAGCAGGTTTCTCCTGTCCACGGGCTCGACTGTGCCGTCTCGCGTTACCCGAGAGTCAAGAGCCCGGTGCGCTGTTCGCCTTCTCGTACGCGGCCAGGTCCACCGCGTTGCCGGCGAAGGCCGGACCGCCGTGTGCGGGCAGGCGGTCGACGACCATCGCGACCGCAGCCCGCGCGCTGTCCGTCTCGGCTGTCTGCGGGCTGCTCCTGCTCGGCCCTTCGACGTAGTACCGTCCGTCGGCCCGTGCGCCGATGTAGGGCACGTCCCAGGTGTACGGGATCTCCGTGCACCTGCTGAAGTGCAGCTCCCACATCCCGCTCCAGGGGTACAGCCGACGGAGCAGCGGCTCGGCGTGGGACGCCAGTACCAGTTCGGCGAAAGTCGCCAGGAGCGGCGATTCCTGTGGTCGGCGAGGTTCGCCTGCTGTGGTGAGCAGCCCCTGCCAGGCTGCTTCGACGGTGTCGGACATGCAGTGATTGTGCAGGCCCTCCGTGACGGAACTCAGAGGAGTCCGGGCTGCCCGGAGTCGTTGAAGCGGTGGACCGAGCGGCGCAGGAGGTCGAGGAACTCGGCGAGACCGTCCGTGATCCGGTCGAACCCCCCTTCCTCGGAGGCGGTCCGCGAGCGCCAGACGGTGCCGTCCGCGGCGACCGCGTACAGGATCCCGCCTCCGTCGGATCCGATCAGCACGGCGGGGGCGGTGCCGCCGGCCTCGGGCAGCGCGGTGCGTTCGTCGACGGCCCGGGACGCGGGGTGCAGGAAGTAGCCGTTGCCGACGTCGCTCATGTTCACGGCGCCGATCTCCCCGTAGTACGCGGAGAGTTCGGCGAAGGCCTCGCACTCTGCGGCGAGCCGTGCCGCGGCGGCGCGGTCGCTCGCCTCCGGCGGGTGGATCGCGTTCTGCCCCAGGCCGTAGCCGTACCTCTCCTCGAAGCCGGCCACCAGGACGGCCAGAGCCGTCGCCATCTCCTCCCGCCAGGCGGCGAGACCCTCCGCACCGTGCATGGCCCCATCCTCACACCCCGCCTCCTGGAGCCGGGGCCGGATCGTCAGCCGAAGAGCAGGGGGACGTCCTTCTCGACGCAGAACCGCAGGACGCGGGCCAGCTGCCGGGCGTCCTCGAGGTGCCGGTACTGCAGGCCCCCGACGGCACTCCGCGGCACGGGTGATGAGGGGACGGCCCCGGAGGGCGAGCAGCTCGTCGACCAGACCGGCGGTCGCGTGCGGGTCCTGGTCACCGCGTACGCGGATCCGGGCCGCCAGCAGGTTCCGGGGGACGGTCCCGGCGTCGAGGAGCACGCGCCAGTCCTCCGGGCCGAGTTCGAGGAACTCCAGTGCCGTAAGCCCGGCGCTCTCCAGCGGGTCGGCGAGCGTGCCCGGGTCCGCGGACGGGGCCGGCACCGCGTCGGGCGGTGGCCCACGACGTGACCGCCGGGGGCGGCGAGCACCTCTGCGTTGTCGGCACGGAGCCGGCACAACAGGGGCCCCAGGTAGCGAAGTCGTGGAGTACTACCGCCAGAACGTCCCCCCACGGAAGAGAAGAGCCCGTAAACGCAGAAAAGCCCCGCACCAGAAGGTGCGGGGCTTTCCCACAATGATTGTTCGGCGGCGTCCTACTCTCCCACAGGGTCCCCCCT
>NZ_JBIVEG010000065.1:0-3258 GCF_044747545.1 Streptomyces sp. NPDC090077 | reverse complement strand
TTGGTCAGTCTTCAGTGCCGGCCCCAGTGAACTTGTTCCTTTCGAGGTGCAGGGTGATGGGTGGCTGGTCGTTATTTGAGAACTACACAGTGGACGCGAGCATCTGTGGCCAAGTTTTTAAGGGCGCACGGTGGATGCCTTGGCACCAGGAACCGATGAAGGACGTGAGAGGCCGCGATAGGCCCCGGGGAGCTGCCAACTGAGCTTTGATCCGGGGGTGTCCGAATGGGGAAACCCGGCAGTCGTCATGGGCTGTCACCCACTGCTGAACACATAGGCAGTGTGGAGGGAACGAGGGGAAGTGAAACATCTCAGTACCCTCAGGAAGAGAAAACAACCGTGATTCCGGGAGTAGTGGCGAGCGAAACCGGATGAGGCCAAACCGTATGCGTGTGATACCCGGCAGGGGTTGCGCATGCGGGGTTGTGGGAATGAGCTTTCACAGTCTGCCGGCTGTGAGGCGAGTCAGAAACCGTATGGATAGGCGAAGGACATGCGAAAGGTCCGGCGTAGAGGGTAAGACCCCCGTAGCTGAAATCTGTACGGCTTGCTTGCTCATCTCCCAAGTAGCACGGGGCCCGAGAAATCCCGTGTGAATCTGGCGGGACCACCCGCTAAGCCTAAATATTCCCTGGTGACCGATAGCGGATAGTACCGTGAGGGAATGGTGAAAAGTACCGCGGGAGCGGAGTGAAATAGTACCTGAAACCGTGTGCCTACAAGCCGTGGGAGCGTCGGATACAGCTTGCTGTATCTCGTGACTGCGTGCCTTTTGAAGAATGAGCCTGCGAGTTAGCGGTGTGTAGCGAGGTTAACCCGTGTGGGGAAGCCGTAGCGAAAGCGAGTCCGAATAGGGCGATTGAGTTGCACGCTCTAGACCCGAAGCGGAGTGATCTAGCCATGGGCAGGTTGAAGCGGAGGTAAGACTTCGTGGAGGACCGAACCCACCAGGGTTGAAAACCTGGGGGATGACCTGTGGTTAGGGGTGAAAGGCCAATCAAACTCCGTGATAGCTGGTTCTCCCCGAAATGCATTTAGGTGCAGCGTCGTGTGTTTCTTGCCGGAGGTAGAGCACTGGATAGGCGATGGGCCCTACCGGGTTACTGACCTTAGCCAAACTCCGAATGCCGGTAAGTGAGAGCACGGCAGTGAGACTGTGGGGGATAAGCTCCATGGTCGAGAGGGAAACAGCCCAGAGCATCGACTAAGGCCCCTAAGCGTACGCTAAGTGGGAAAGGATGTGGAGTCGCAGAGACAACCAGGAGGTTGGCTTAGAAGCAGCCACCCTTGAAAGAGTGCGTAATAGCTCACTGGTCAAGTGATTCCGCGCCGACAATGTAGCGGGGCTCAAGCGTACCGCCGAAGTCGTGTCATTGCAGCAATAGGGCCAACGCCCGCTGTGATGGGTAGGGGAGCGTCGTGTGCCGGGTGAAGCAGCAGCGGAAGCTAGTTGTGGACGGTTCACGAGTGAGAATGCAGGCATGAGTAGCGATACACACGTGAGAAACGTGTGCGCCGATTGACTAAGGGTTCCTGGGTCAAGCTGATCTGCCCAGGGTAAGTCGGGACCTAAGGCGAGGCCGACAGGCGTAGTCGATGGACAACCGGTTGATATTCCGGTACCCGCTTTGAAACGCCCAATATCGAATCCATTAATGCTAAGCCCGTGAAGCCGTTCCGGACCCTTCGGGGAAAGGAAAGTGGTGGAGCCGGCGACCCAAGGTGGTAGTAGGTAAGCGATGGGGTGACGCAGGAAGGTAGTCCAGCCCGGGCGGTGGTTGTCCCGGGGTAAGGGTGTAGGCCGTGTGGTAGGCAAATCCGTCACACATTAAGGCTGAGACCTGATGCCGAGCCGATTGTGGTGAAGTGGATGATCCTATGCTGTCGAGAAAAGCCTCTAGCGAGTTTCATGGCGGCCCGTACCCTAAACCGACTCAGGTGGTCAGGTAGAGAATACCGAGGCGTTCGGGTGAACTATGGTTAAGGAACTCGGCAAAATGCCCCCGTAACTTCGGGAGAAGGGGGGCCATTCCTGGTGATGAGACTTGCTCTCTGAGCTGGGGGTGGCCGCAGAGACCAGCGAGAAGCGACTGTTTACTAAAAACACAGGTCCGTGCGAAGCCGTAAGGCGATGTATACGGACTGACGCCTGCCCGGTGCTGGAACGTTAAGGGGACCGGTTAGTGACCTTTCGGGGTTGCGAAGCTGAGAACTTAAGCGCCAGTAAACGGCGGTGGTAACTATAACCATCCTAAGGTAGCGAAATTCCTTGTCGGGTAAGTTCCGACCTGCACGAATGGCGTAACGACTTCTCGACTGTCTCAACCATAGGCCCGGTGAAATTGCACTACGAGTAAAGATGCTCGTTTCGCGCAGCAGGACGGAAAGACCCCGGGACCTTTACTACAGTTTGATATTGGTGTTCGGTTCGGCTTGTGTAGGATAGGTGGGAGACTTTGAAGCAGCCACGCCAGTGGTTGTGGAGTCGCCGTTGAAATACCACTCTGGTCGTGCTGGATGTCTAACCTCGGTCCGTGATCCGGATCAGGGACAGTGTCTGATGGGTAGTTTAACTGGGGCGGTTGCCTCCCAAAGGGTAACGGAGGCGCCCAAAGGTTCCCTCAGCCTGGTTGGCAATCAGGTGTTGAGTGTAAGTGCACAAGGGAGCTTGACTGTGAGACCGACGGGTCGAGCAGGGACGAAAGTCGGGACTAGTGATCCGGCGGTGGCTTGTGGAAGCGCCGTCGCTCAACGGATAAAAGGTACCCCGGGGATAACAGGCTGATCTTCCCCAAGAGTCCATATCGACGGGATGGTTTGGCACCTCGATGTCGGCTCGTCGCATCCTGGGGCTGGAGTCGGTCCCAAGGGTTGGGCTGTTCGCCCATTAAAGCGGTACGCGAGCTGGGTTTAGAACGTCGTGAGACAGTTCGGTCCCTATCCGCTGTGCGCGTAGGAATATTGAGAAGGGCTGTCCCTAGTACGAGAGGACCGGGACGGACGAACCTCTGGTGTGCCAGTTGTCCTGCCAAGGGCATGGCTGGTTGGCTACGTTCGGGAGGGATAACCGCTGAAAGCATCTAAGCGGGAAGCCTGCTTCAAGATGAGTATTCCCACCTCCTTGAGAGGGTAAGGCTCCCAGTAGACGACTGGGTTGATAGGCCAGATGTGGAAGCCCGGTAACGGGTGGAGCTGACTGGTACTAATAGGCCGAGGGCTTGTCCTCAGTTGCTCGCGTCCACTGTGTTAGTTCTGAAG
>NZ_JBIVEG010000064.1:0-10635 GCF_044747545.1 Streptomyces sp. NPDC090077 | reverse complement strand
GCGCCACAACCGCCGGCGTGGGTGTTTTTGGCCGGCCGGGGCTGGTCGCCTGGCGGGCTGGAGTGCGCGGAGCGCACTTCCAGCCCCGCCGGCGTTTGAGGCGCGGGCGCGGTAGCGCCGTACCGGGGTCAGGGGCGGAGCCCCTGGGAACGGTGGAAGGGCGGGTAGGGGACCCGTTCCGCGCAGCGGCAACGCACCCGCACCCGCCCACCGGCATCGGCCACCCGAACCGGCCCCGCCCCGCAGGCCGCCGGACGGAGTCCGGCGCAGCGGCGCGAAGCCGGTAAGGCCCGCCAGGGCCGAGCCGCGCAAGCGCCGCGTCAAGAAGCGGCCAGCGCCCCCGGCAGCGGGGCCGCGTGGAGCGCCGTGAGGCCCGAGACGGCTCGGGTGAGGCAGACGTACAGCCGCCGCAGCCCGGTGCGTTCGTCCGGCTCGCCGTCGACGATGGCCGCCGGCTCGTCCAGGACCACGTAGTCGTACTCCAGACCCTTCGCCAGCGACGCCGGCACCAGCGTCAGCCGGGACTCCACCGTCGTCTCCTCGCCGGGCGACAGGTACGCCAGGCCCGCCTCCGTCAGGGCCTCCGCCAGCAGGGGGATCCGCGCGTCGGCCGCGATCAGGCCGATGGAGCCCTCGTGCACGAGCGACGCCCGGCAGGCGGCGAGGACGTCCGCCGTCAGGTCGGTGGACGGGGTCACCGTCAGCGACCCCGGCGTCTCGCGCACCGACGACACCGGAGCCAGCCCCGGCGAGATCGCCGGCAGCAGCCGCGACGCGTACGCGATCACCTCGCGCGGCACGCGGAAGCCCGCCGTCAGCTCCTCCAGCACCGCCTCCGGCTTGCCCAGGTGCGCCAGGGCCTCGTCCCAGCTGCGCGTGGCCCACGGCGTGGTGCCCTGCGCGAGGTCGCCGAGGACCGTCGCCGAGCCCGTCGTGCAGCGGCGCCCGACCGCCCGGTACTGCATCGGGGACAGGTCCTGCGCCTCGTCGAGGACGACGTGGCCGAGCGAGTGCGTCCGCTCCACCAGGTCCGCCGCCTCGTCGATCAGCACCAGGTCCGCCGCCGACCACTTCGCCGCGCGCATGCTCCGGAACGGCTTCGTCCACAGCAGCAGCTTCTGCTCGTCCTCCGTGAGGAGCCCGTCCGCGTGCACCGCCAGGAACTCCGCGTCCGACAGCAGCCGCAGCACCAGCTTCGCCGGTTCGACCACCGGCCAGACCGCCTTGACCGCCGCCTTCACCGCCGCGTTGCGGGCCACCGCGTCCTGCACCCGGTCGTCCGGCGCCTCGCCCGCCTGCTCCATGCGTACGAGCACCGCGTGCGCGATCCGCTGCGGCAGCGCGTCGCGGGCCGCGCCGTAGCGGATGTCGCGCTCCTGGAGCTCCGTCACGATCTCCTCCAGCTCGTACGCCGGCACCCGCCACCGGCGCGAGCCGCGCACCACCATCAGGGGCTCGGTGGGTGCGGTGACGTGCGAGCGGACCGCGCGGCGCAGCACCTGCGCCATCCGGGCGTCGCCCTTGACCACCGCCGTGGCGGCGGCGTCGGTGCCGCGCACCTCCAGGCCCTCGCGGGCGACGAGGTCGTCGACGGTGGCCTGCTTGACCTCCAGCTCGCCCAGGGCCGGCAGGACCTGCTCGATGTAGTGCAGGAAGGAACGGTTCGGTCCGATGACCAGCGTGCCGGTGCGGGCGAGGCGCTCGCGGTGCGCGTACAGCAGGTACGCGACCCGGTGCAGGCCGACGGCGGTCTTCCCGGTGCCGGGGCCGCCCTGCACGCAGACCGAGCCGGACAGGCCGGAGCGGACGATCTCGTCCTGCTCGGGCTGGATCGTCGCGACGATGTCGCGCATGGGGCCGACGCGGGGGCGCTCGATCTCCTGCTGGAGCAGCTTGCTGACGGCCGCCGCCTCGGCGGGGTCGGAGAGGTGCTCGTCCTCGTACGCGGTCAGCTCGCCACCGGTGTAGCCGAAGCGGCGGCGCAGCCCGACGTCCTGCGGGTCGGCCTTGGAGGCGCGGTAGAAGGGCTGGGAGACCGGCGCGCGCCAGTCGATCACCATCGGGTCGCCCTCGGCGTCGTGGACGTGGCGGCGGCCGATGTAGAACTGCTCGCCCTCGGCGCCCTCGGCGAGCTCCGCGCCCGGGGCGTGCAGGTAGTCGAGGCGGCCGAAGAAGAGCGGGGTGTGGGCGAGGTCGGCGAGGGCCTTGATGCGGTCGTCGATCTGCGCCTGGAGGACGATGGCGTTGACCCAGTTCGCGGTGACGTCGCGGATGTCGAGGGCCTCGACGTCCTCGCGCATGGCGCGCAGGGCGGCGCGCGAGGCGGCCAGGTGGGCCCGTTCGCGGCCGAGCGGATCGGTGGTGGTGCCGGTGGTGGTGTCGGGGGCGTGCGCGGACACGGGGAAGGCCTCCAGCTGCTGTGGTCTGGTGCTGCGTCGGTGCCGTACGTCGGTGCCTCGCGGCAGTACGGAAGCCTCCGGTTTCCGGCCGGAAGGCGGCTCTCCCCGATGGGGCGGCGGGAGGCGGCAAGAGCGGAGATTGTAGTCAGCGGGGCGGTCGCGCGCGAATGGATTCGGGGGCCGGAAGTCCCGAGGGGGGCAGTACCTCCGTACGGGTGTCATACCGGGGAGTGTCAGACCTTGGGCAGAGCCATTAGGGGTTCCCATGGGCCGTGAGGAGGACACGGGAGGACCGGGGATTCCGTCCCTGGGGCGATGTGCGGCAGGGGGGTGGCGGCGCACCATGGATACATGAGCACCGCAACCCTTGCCCCGGTCCAGGGCGGCCTCCCGAGCGGGGCCACCGCCACCTCCGACCACCGTCCCCGCCACCGCGTCGGCGATGTCCTGCGCGCCGCGAAGGTCTTCGCCGCTGCCGCCGTGAGCGTGGTCGTCCTCGGCGAGTACGCCGAGGACTCGGGCGTCATACGCCGCTGACGTCCGGGCCCGCGCCGCGTGCGCTCCGGCGTCCGCCGCCTGCGCTCCGCGTTCCGCCTGCGTCCCGCGTTCCGCCTGCGTTCCGAGGGCCTACGGTACGGCCGGCCGTGGACCTCCTCGCGGAAGCCTGCAAAGCCTTGGCCTGAACCCGGCGGTAGCCGGGTGTCGATCCACTAGGGTCACGCGCGTGACCCGCAGCCCCGATTCCGCTTCCGCCCCCGCACCCCTCGCGGCCGTGCTGGTCACAGGCTCGCTGCTCGTCCTGGGCGTCCTGTGCATCGCCCTGCGCATTCCCACCGCCGACGCCGTCCTCAGCGGCTTCTCCGCCGCCGAGTGGCACCCGCCCAGCGCCTATCCGCCGTTCGCCGCGATCCTCTTCACGCCCGCCGCCTGGCTTCCGGCGGCCGTGCTCAAGGCCGTCCTCGTCCTCGGGAACGCCGGCCTGCTCGCCCTGCTGATCGTGCTGTCCTGCCGGCTCACCGGCCTGCGGGCCCGGCGCGGTCCGGTGCTGGCCGCCACCATCGCCGGGCTGTGGCTGGAGCCGCTGTTCCAGAGCCCGCTGCCCGGCCAGATCAACCTGGCGTTCGCCTGCCTCGCCGTCTGGGACCTCGGCCGGCCGCGCACCGCCCTCGGCAAGGGCTTCGCGCTGGGCGTCGCCGCCGGGATCACCCTGACACCGTCGCTCCTCATCCCGTACCTCGCGGTGACCCGGCGCGTCCGGGCCGCCCTGACCGCCCTGGCGGGCCTGGCCGGCACCGCCCTCCTCGGCCTGCTGGTGCTCCCGGAGGCCTCCGCCGACTTCTGGGCCCACCACGTCCCGGTGACCGGCCGGGCCCTGCTGCGGGAGTGGCCGCACCTGTGGGTGTGGGCCGTACCGCTCCTCACCGCCCTGACGGGCGCGGCCCGCCGCCGCACCCGCCGCCACGGACACCGGGACGCGGTGGGCCGGTCCGGCGGGCCGGCGGCGACAGCGGGCCGGATCCCGGCCCCGCGGCCGCCCTCCGGGGCACCCGTCAGTCGCCCGCCAGGAGCTCGTCCGCGTCCATGATCCGGTAGGCGTAGCCCTGCTCCGCCAGGAACCGCTGACGGTGGGCGGCGAAGTCCTGGTCGATCGTGTCGCGCGCCACGACCGAGTAGAACCGCGCCTCGTGCCCGTCCGCCTTCGGCCGCAGCACCCGGCCCAGACGCTGCGCCTCCTCCTGCCGCGAGCCGAAGGTGCCCGACACCTGGATGGCGACGGTGGCCTCCGGCAGGTCGATCGAGAAGTTCGCGACCTTCGAGACGACCAGCACGTTGATCTCGCCCTCGCGGAAGGCGTTGAACAGCTTCTCCCGCTGCGCGTTCGAGGTCTCGCCCTTGATGACGGGCGCGTCCAGGTGCTCGCCGAGCTCGTCGAGCTGGTCGATGTACTGGCCGATCACCAGCGTCTGCTCGCCCCGGTGCTTGCGCACCAGCGCCTCCGTGACCTTCCGCTTCGTCGCCGTCGTCGCGCAGAAGCGGTACTTCTCCTCCGTCTCGGCGGTCGCGTACGCGAGCCGCTCCGACTCGGTCAGGTTGACGCGGACCTCGACGCAGTCGGCCGGCGCGATGTAGCCCTGCGCCTCGATCTCCTTCCACGGCGCGTCGAACCGCTTCGGTCCGATGAGGGAGAACACGTCCGACTCCCGGCCGTCCTCGCGGACCAGAGTGGCCGTCAGGCCCAGGCGGCGCCGCGCCTGGAGGTCGGCGGTGAACTTGAACACCGGCGCCGGCAGCAGGTGCACCTCGTCGTAGAGGATCAGCCCCCAGTCCCGCGAGTCGAACAGCTCCAGGTGCGGATAGACGCCCTTCCGCTTGGTCGTGAGGACCTGGTACGTGGCGATCGTGACCGGCCGGATCTCCTTGCGCGTCCCCGAGTACTCGCCGATCTCCTCCTCCGTCAGCGAGGTGCGCTTGACCAGCTCGTGCTTCCACTGCCGCGCCGACACGGTGTTGGTGACCAGGATCAGCGTCGTCGCCTTCGCCTTGGCCATCGCACCCGCACCGACCAGCGTCTTGCCGGCGCCGCACGGCAGCACCACCACACCCGAGCCGCCGTGCCAGAAGCCCTCCACGGCCTGCGCCTGATAGGGGCGCAGCGCCCAGCCGTTCTCCTCCAGCTCGATCGGGTGCGCCTCGCCGTCCACGTACCCGGCGAGGTCCTCGGCCGGCCAGCCCAGCTTCAGCAGGGTCTGCTTGATCTGCCCGCGCTCCGACGGGTGCACGGCCACCGTGTCGGCGTCGAGCCGCGCCCCGACCAGCGGGGTGATCCGCTTCGACCGCAGGATCTCCTCCAGCACCGGCCGGTCGGTGCTGGTCAGCACCAGCCCGTGCACGGGGTGCTTGGACAGGGTCAGACGCCCGTAACGGGCCATGGTCTCGGCGACGTCGACGAGCAGCGCGTGCGGCACGGGATAGCGGGAGAACTCGACGAGCGCGTCGACGACCTGCTCGGCGTCGTGCCCGGCGGCGCGGGCGTTCCACAGGCCGAGCGGGGTGATCCGGTACGTGTGGATGTGCTCCGGCGCCCGCTCCAGCTCGGCGAAGGGGGCGATGGCCCGCCGCGCCGCCCCGGCGAGCTCGTGGTCGACCTCCAGGAGGAGGGTTTTGTCGCTTTGGACGATGAGAGGCCCGTTCACGCCTGGTCCCTTTCCGGCGGGTGGCGGCCGCCCGGGCGCGGGCGGCCAAACCTCCAGTCTGCCGCATCCCGCCGCGGGCGCGGGGGTCCCGCCGGGGCCGGGCCGGGGAAAACACGCTGACGCCGCCCGCGGGCGCGGCGTACCGTCCGGGCATGAGTGATGATCAGCAGCCTTTCGTGCCGGACGGCTTCGACGTGCCGCGCACCCTCGCGGGCGACGGCTTCCGGCTGGAGCCCCTCGGCGCGGAGCACAACGCGCGGGACCTCGCCGCCTGGAGCGGGAGCATCGCGCACATCCGGGCCACGCCCGGCTTCGCCGGCCGCCACTGGCCGCCGGTGGAGGGCATGTCCGCCGAGGCGAACCTGGCCGACCTGGAGCGGCACGCGCGGGACTTCGCCGAGCGGCGCGGGTTCACGTACAGCGTGCTGGAAGGGGACGCGGAGGTCATCGGCTGCCTGTACGTCTACCCGTCGAAGGAGCAGGCCGGGCGGGTGCGGGTCAGCTCCTGGGTGCGCGCCGACCGGGCCCACCTCGACGCCGTCGTGTACGGGGCGGTCAGCGCCTGGCTGCGCGAGGCGTGGCCGTTCGGGACCGGGCTGGTCGACTACGCGCCCAGGTGAGGCAGCGGCCCCGCCGGATAGGGGGTCTCGGCCGGCAGCAGCGCCCGGGCGGCGTCCGCGTCGCCCGCGCGGACCAGGCCGTGGATCTCCCGGGCCAGCGGGGTGACGTCGCGGATGGACACCGTCCACTCGTCGGCGTACGCCCGTGAGGCCGGCCCGGACAGGCCCAGCTGCAGCGACCGGTGGGGCAGCGCGTTCAGGTGGAGGTCCCGCTCCGGGTCCCACTGCACCCGGGCCGGGGAACCGGCCAGGGCCGCCTTCCACGCCTCGCGGTCCGCGTGCACGCCCGGCACGTAGTGCGACAGGCAGGCCCCGGCGAGGGCCAGGTCGAAGCCCTCGCGGCTGATCTCGACGGCCAGGACGGTCTCCTGGTCGGCCTTGGTGCCCCAGCCGCAGCGGTACATCATCCACAGGAACGACGGCTTGATCCACGTCATCCGCTCCCGCTTCCAGGCCGGCGGGAACCGCCCGTCGCGGGCCGCGGGCACCCCGAGGTGCGGGGCGTAGGCCTGGTAGACGGTGACGGTGGACGCGGTGTGGGCGGCGCGGATCTGGTGCCGGGGCGTCGCGGATCCGGGTACGGATCCGGGTACGGGTGTGGGTTCGGTTGTGGGTGTGGTCGCTGGTTCGGACATGCCGTCAGGGTGCCCGTCGGCAACCGGGGCCGACCAGTGGTTTTCCCCCGGCGACGCGGCCGGGCGCGGCCTACACCTGGTCCTCCGCCAGCTCCGCCACCCCCGTGATGCGGTGCAGGGCGTACGTGCGGACCTCGTCCGCCGTGTGGTCGTACCCCGTGACGAAGCCGCCCTCCACCCGCACCGGGGCGATGACCCGCTGGCTCGCCGCCCCGTCCGCGTTCACGTACCCGATCCACACCGCCGAACCCGTCAGGGCCGCCGCCTGCACCGTCGCCAGGGTCTCCGCCGCACTCGTGCGCGGCAGCTCCCCCGGAACGCCCGGGGACGACGCGGCCGCCGGCTCCTTGCGGACCGCCGTCGCCGCCAGGTCGCCCGCACGGATCGCCCGCACCGCCGCGCCCAGCAGCGTCGCGTCCGGCACCGGCGGCCCGTCCGGCACCGGCACCGGCGCCGAACGCGCCGGGGTGCGGTGCGCGTCGGCCCGCGCCACCAGCACGTCGCCGGTACCGGACTCGGCCGCCGGTGCGTAGCCCATCGCCCGCAGCCCCTCCAGCAGGGCCGTCGGATCCGCCTGCGCCGCCAGCACCGTCGGCGCGAGACGCCGCAGACCCAGCGCCGCCGACCGCCGGTCGGCCAGGATCTCGCCCAGCATCGCGTCGTCGTCGCAGCGCACGTACGAGGACGCCGCACCGACCCGCAGGTGCCCGTGCCGCCGCGCCACGTCGTCGATCAGGTACGCCAGCGGCTGCGGCACCGGCGTACGGCTGTGCTCGGCGAGGAACGCGTGCAGGTCCGAGGCCGTCTGCCCGGAGTCCAGCGCCCGCCGCACCGAACCCGGAGTGAACCGGTAGACCGTCGCCCCGCCCTTGGACTCCACCTCCGCCAGCACCGCCAGCACCTCCGCCAGCGGACGCAGCAGCGGCCCCGGCGCCACCGCCGTCAGGTCCGCCTGCAGCAGCACGTGGTCCACCGGCTCCGGCAGCAGCGGCGCCAGCAGCCCCGCCGCGTCCCCGTGCTCCAGCAGGGCCCGGCCGAACGCGCTGAGCGCACCCCGCCCGGTCACGCCCAGCACCTCGGCCTCGTGCAGCGCCCACCGCGCGAGCCGGGCCCGCAGACCGCTCGTACCGCGCGCCGGCCGCTCCCACGCCAGCCGCTCCAGCACCGCCTCCGGGTCGGGTACCCCGCCCTCCGGCAGCTCCCCGACCAGGTCCAGGACCCGCCGCCGCACCTCCGGCGCCGCCGAACGGTCCAGGTCCGGGCCCAGCGCCGACAGGGTGCGCCCCTTCGGGTCCTGCTCGCCGACCAGCCCCGGCGTGCGCGTCGCCGGCAGCCACGCCGCTGCCAGCACCGACCACCGCCGGGCGGGCGGCAGGTCCCGCCAGTCGTCGAAGGCGGGCGTCGGCGCGTACCGCTCGTCGGCCTCCCCGTCACTGGCCAGCAGCCCCGCCGCGTACGCCAGCTCCACCCAGAACGCCGCCTCGGACTCCGGCACGTCCAGCGCCGCCGCGGTCCGCTTCAGGTCCCGCACCGCGAGCCCGCCCGCCCGCAGCACCAGCGGGCCCGCGTGCTCCCAGGACTTCACCAGCTCCTCGACGGTGGCCAGCGCAGCCAGCGCCTGTCCCGCCGCGTTCGCGTCCACAAGCTGTGGACGGTGCTCCCGGTGCACGCCCACCGCCGGCGCCAGCGGCTCCGTCCGCCGGTGCGCGAGCCCGCCCCGCAGGTGCAGCGCCACCTCCCGCGGGAGGACGACCGTCCGCGCCGAAGCCGGCAGCAGCAGCCCCCGGTCGCGCAGCCAGCGCACCGGCGGCGCCGGATCCGGGGTCACCTCCCCGTACGGCGGCCCCCACACGAGCCGCCCCAGCACCTGGTGCGCCTCCGCCGGAGCCGCGTCCAGCAGCGCCGACATCCGCTCCGGGTCGGTGAACAGCCCGGTCAGCGCGGCCACCGCCGACACCGGGTCGTGGGTCGGAGGCAGCCCGGCCGCCGCCACGATCTCCTGCACCCGGGTCGGCGACATCCCCGCCGTCGCCTCCGCGACCGTCGGCCCGAGCCCGGTCGGGGAGGGCCGCTGCGCGGAGGGCGCCAGCAGCTCCCGGGCGGTGCGGACCAGGCGCAGCCGGTCGTCGTCCCCCCACACCAGAGCCTGGTCCCGCAGCGTGCCCAGGGCCCGCGGGAGCGCTTCGCGGGCCGCGGCGTCCTCGCCGCCGCTGCCGGTGAGCAGCTCCTCCAGCACCGGGTACGGGCACGGGTCCGGGGCCACCGCGAGGGCCTCGGCCGTCTGCAGTGCGAACCGGTCCAGCCGGTCCAGGGCGCGCACCACCGAGGCCCGGGTACCGGCCCGGGTGGCCAGCTGGGTGACGTCGCCGGGCACCGGGTTCAGCAGATCGGGGCGGGCGTGGAGCAGGGCGGTGAGCGCCACGTCGTCGCGGGCGCGGAGCGCCTCGGCGAGGGAGCGCGGGGCGTTCGCCGCAGCGGTACTTGCCTCGGGCACGTTGGTCGCCTCCTGGTCACGCCCGGCGGACCGCCGTCCGGTCCCCATCCGGCCAACGGTATCCGCTGCGTCGTCGGCCGCTCCACGGACGCACGCGCTACCGTCGGGGGCGTGGGGATCGAGAGCGACCATCTGGTCTACGAATATCTCAGCCGCGTCGGGGACTTGGCGGCGCGGCGGCAGTTGTCGTCCGGGGACCGGATGCGGCTGGTTTCGGGGCTGCGGGACGAGATCGACCGGCGCCGCGCCAAGTACGAGCCCGACACCCCGGATGCCGTGCGCGGGATCCTGGACCGCATCGGCACGCCCGAGGAGGTCCTCGACACGGTCGGCGCGGCGCGCGCGGCGGCTGCCCCGGCGGTGCCGGCGGTACCGGCCCAGCGGAACACCGAGAACCTCCCGCAGAACGTCCCCCCGCACCTGGCCGGGCTCGACGAACTCGGGCCCTCCGGCGGGGCCGACCCCGACTGGTGGAGCCTGTCCCCGGGCGGCTCCCGGCGGGGGCCGCAGGTGGAGGGCTTCGCGGGCGGCATCGAGATCCCGGACCTCTTCGGGGAGGAGGCGGAGGAGGAGCGCAAGGCGCGGGAGGCGCGGGAGGCGGGGAAGTCCGAGCCCGACGCCGCCGCCGGCCCGGCCGCCGCGGCGGGGGGCCTCGTACGGTTCCTGCGCGACCGGCGCGAGAAGAAGAAGGCCGCCGCCCCCGAGGGGGAACCCCGGCCCCGGCCCCACGCGTTCCTCGTCCTGGCGGCGCTGCTGCTCCTCGCGGGGGCGCTCACCGGGTACTGGCTGCTGCTCGGCGCCGGCGCGCTGGTGGCGTACGCCTCCCGCGTGCTCGGGCCCCGCGAGCGCAAGTGGGTGCTCCTCGGCCTGCCCGCCGCCGTCTTCACCCTGGCCATGCTCTGGCTCTGGGGTCGTGCCTCCGGCCACTGGGGCACCCCCATCCCCTCCGAGCAGGTCGGCCCGTCCTTCCAGTCCCTCTGGCCCACCCTGGCCCGCACGGCGGGCGCGGTCACGGCGGCGTACCTGCTGTGGCGGTCGCGGCGGCGGTAGGGGTCGCCAGGGGCGGTACCCCCGGGGCGGTCTCGGGGAGGGGCCGGAGGGGCGGGCCGGTCAGCGACAGGGCTAGGCCGTCTCTTCCGGATCTGGCCTGACCCGCGCCGCCCGGCACCGCACCTCGCCGCGTTGGCGGTGCACCCGAGTACGTCCAGTACAAGGGCGCCCCGCCAACGCGCCGATGCACGGCACCGGACGACGCGGGCTTAACCGGCAAGATCCGGAAGAGACGGCCTAGGC
>NZ_JBIVEG010000063.1:0-10790 GCF_044747545.1 Streptomyces sp. NPDC090077 | reverse complement strand
GTGGCCCCCCGGGGGGGGCCTTTTTTTGTTACCCCCCCCAAGGTGGGGGCTTGTGGCCCTGGGTGGCAACCCGGGCCCCCCCCCCCCCCCGGCGGGGTTTGGGGGGGGGGGGGGGGGGGGGGGGGGGTGGTGGTGGGCTCCGCCCACCACCCATTCCACAGACAAAGCGCTCGGACTCTCGCGGCTTGAGCCCCGGGGCCGGGCGGGCCGCCCGGAGGGTGGACGTATCGGCGCGGCAGAGCGGCGTTTGGTTGACTTGCGGGCATGAGCGACGGGAAGAGCGTGTTCGTCAAGATCTGCGGGCTGAAGACCCCCCACGACGTGGACGTGGCGGTGGAGGCCGGGGCGGATGCCGTCGGGTTCGTGTTCGCCCCGGGCAGTCCCCGGACCGTCGACGCCGCGCCGGCGCGGGAGCTGGCCGCCCGGGTGCCGGACGGGGTGCTGACCGTCGGGGTGTTCCGCGGGCAACCCGTCGAGGAGGTGCGCCGGCTCGCCGAGGAGAGCGGCGTGCGCGGCGTACAGCTGCACGGCGACGAACCCGCCGAGTACTACGCGCTCCTGCGTGCGCCGGGGCGTACGCTGCTGCGCGCCACCGCCGAGCACGTCGCGCGCTGCGGCGAGTACGGGGAGGACCTGCTCCTCATCGACGCCCCCGACCCCGGCTCCGGCAAGCCCTGGAACTGGGGGTCCGAGCAGTTCACGGCGCCCGAGGGGCGCTGGCTGCTGGCCGGCGGGCTGAACCCGGGCAACGTGCGGGAGGCCCTCGGGGCGACCGGCGCCTGGGGCGTGGACGTCTCCAGCGGGGTCGAGCGGGAGCGCGGGGTGAAGTCCCCGGAGCTCATCCGCGCCTTCATCGAGGCGGCGCGGGGCCCGTCGCGCGGGTGAACGAACAGGTGGTCGGCGGCCGTGAGCGGCTCGGCATGCCGCCCTCAAGCCGCGGAGCTAGCCTGTAACAGGACGTCGCTCCCGGGGGGCTGCGGAATCGGACCGGTGAACCGACCGGCCCGGGCAGGCGCATCGGGGCGGGCGAGGCCCTGCGCCCTCCTTCCCCACCCGTCACGCCCTGGCCCCCGGCCCCCGGCCCCGGCCTCCGGCCCTGACCTTTGGCTCCTTGCCCCTGCCCCGTGGCGCCCTCGTGCTACCGAGATGTCCGCTTCACCCGTCAAGGCTTTCCCGGCAAGGAGGGAACGCATGAACAGGCGTGCCCGTTATGCACTTCTCGCCCCGCTCCTGGTCACCGCGGTTGCCATGCCGTCCACGATGGCGGCTCAGGCCGCCCCCGCCCCCCAGGGGGCCTGCAAGCTCGTGGTGGCCCCTGGTACGAATCCCGTCGAGTACGACCTGGTGATGACCGGCTTCAGGGGTGGTCAGCTGCTCAGGGTCTCGGGCCCGGAGGAATTCCAGCGCAACGCCGATGGTGCGGGCTCCGTCACGGAAGAGGACGTCAAGAAGGGCGCCTACACCGTGAAGAGCGGCTGGGGCAAGAACGAGCGGACGACCGGCTGCATCAAGGATCCAAGACCGCCCGCGCCCGTCAAGGTCCGGATCACCGACGCGGATATCACGGGCGCGTCCACCACTCCCGCAGCGGTCGACTGCTCCAAGCCGCAGAGCGTCACGTTCCAGGGCAAGTTCACCGGTACGGGAACCGGCGAGGTCGACTACTTCTGGTCGGGCCAGGGCAAGCAGGCCGCGCCGTCCCTCAAGTTCAACGCCCCGGAGACCCCGACCGGTCCGTTCGTGGTCAAGTCCCCCACGCGTGCCGCGCCCACGGAGCCGGCCCCCAAGGTGGTCGTCAACCTCTCGGCGGACAACGTGGCCGACTCTTTGACGTTCACGCTCACGTGCGCGCCCGGGACCTGACCGGCCGTCACACCTCCCCGTCCGCACGCCCCCCGGCATCCCGGTACCGGGGGGGGGCGTGCGTAACGCCGGTCCGGCAAGGGGGATGCGCGGTGCGACGGCTCCGGAGCGCTGTCGTGCTACTACGCTCCGTAAGAACTGGGGTTGTTTCCGGGCGCCTTCCGGGCATATGTACCGCATGCTCCCGCAACCAGTCGCATGGCTGCGGCGCGTGGCGTCGCGCCGCCCCTCCTCCGTCTTCACCGCCGACTTCACCTCCACCACCCAATGGGTGGCCGGCCGCTCCTGGGCCTATCCCCACGGCGGCCCCGTCAACCCCGGTGACAACAAGCTCGACCACCTCACCGCCGACCCCGCCTACAGCCGTACCGGCACCTTCCGCGCGACCCTGCGCCCCGACGGGAACTGGGACGCCGGGCTGCTCACCACCGAGGGCAGCGACGAGGGCTTCGAGGTCCGCACCGGCGACGTGCTGGAGGCCCGCGTCCGGCTGCCGGAGGAGATGGGCGCCTGGCCCGCCATCTGGACCTGGCGGGACGGCGGCCAGGAGATCGACGTCTTCGAGTACCACCCCGACAACCCCGACCTGCTGGAACTGTCCAACCACGTCCGCGAGGCCCACCGCTACCTGCATGACCCGGCCGTCCGCCCCGGCGCGTGGGTCGACCTGAAGGTGGAGTTCGGCCGCTGGTCCGTCATCTGGTGGGTGAACGGTCGGCGCGTCTACTCCGACGGCCGGGGCGTCGGCCGCGGCTGGCACGCGTACCTGATCGTCAACCTGTCGGTCTGCGCCGGCCGTTACCACCCCGCCCCCCGGCCGGGCGTCACCGAGATGTCGTACGAGGTGTCCCAACTGCGCGTGCAGCGGGCGTAGTGCCGTACCCGCCCGGCCCCGGTCGTTAGGCTGCGGCCGGGGGGATCATGGACAACGGAACACCACTGCCGCGGCGGCTCTTCGGGCTGCTGTCGGTCTGCGCCGCCGCCGCGTTCGGTGCGGTGGCGCTGATGTACTTCGTGCTGTTCTGGAAGCTCACGTTCGTCGACATGCCCGGCAACGAGTGCGGCTCCCGCTCCTGCCCGCGCGGCATGGGCCGGTTGGTGCTGTTCACGCCGGCCCTCGCGGTCGCCGCGGCGGCGCTGTGGGCGTGCGTCCCGCGGGGGGCGCGGCGCCGGTCCTGGCTGGGTGTCCTGGTCGCCGGGGCCGTGGCGGCGGCCGCGCTGTGGCCCGGGTGGCGGGCGTACGAGTGGATGCGCGGCCCGCAGATGTACGTCTCCGGCTGGCAGATCGCCGACGGCTCGGGGAAGGCGAAGCCGGTGGGGGTGTGGGCGCTGCCGGATGCGGCGGGCGGGTTGCTCGTACGGGCCCGTGCGGACGGGCTCGTCGCCTTCGACGGCGAGGGGCGCAGGGGCTGGCGGCTCCCCGCCCCGGAGCGTGCTCCCCTCTGCGGGCTCAGCCGCGCCACCGCGTCCGCCGTCGGGCTCCTGGTTCACGAGGAGGGCGCCCGCGGCTGCGGCGCGCGGGTCACGGCCGTCGAGCTGACGGAGGGGCGCAGGCTCTGGACCCGGGAAGCGGCCGGGCAGCCGGCGGCGGTGGTCGGCGGTACCGCCGTCCTGGCGCAGCCGGACGCCGTGCTCGGCCTCGACCTGCGCGAGGGCGGGGAGCGCTGGCGGTCGCCCGTCGCCGCCGACTGCCGGGTCGGGGCCGTGGACGGGGCCGGGGAGCAGGCCGTGTACGTCGAGGAGTGCGGGGGCGGTGCGAGGGCGCGGGTCGTGGCCGTCGACGCCCGTACCGGAGCCCGCGCGTGGGAGTCCGCCCTGCCGACGGCGAGCCCGCTGTCCGAGCTGCGCGTGCTCTCCGCGGAGCCGCTCGCGGTCCGGGTCAAGGAGACCGTGGCGCTGGGTACGGACGCGGTGCTGCTCTTCGACGCCGGGGGCCGGATACGGGGCGAGGTGGCGGCCGCAGGCCTGGAAGGGGAGCCGCTGGTGACGGGCGGCCTGCTGGTGAGCGCGGTGCAGGCCGGGAAGAAGTCGGGGGTGGCCGCGTACTCCCTCACCGACGGCCGGCGCGCCTGGCACACGAGCTTCGGGAAGGAGCGGGTCCTCGGGCTGGCGGTCGCGCAGCAGCCGGGAGAGTTCGCCGTGGTCTCCACCGACCACTGGTGGACGTACCTCACACGGCTCGGCCGGGACGACGGCGGGCGCCGGGAGGAGGCGACGGTCCTGCGCGAGATGCCGCTGGGCAGCCGCTTCACGTTCCGGCCGGGTCCGCCCGGGGCCTACGTCTTCGTCAACCTGGACGCCGACGACGAACTGTTCCCGACCTTCGAGGTCAGGCCCGTGTGGGGCTGGTGACCCGGGCCGTCGGACGGCCCGGGCGGGCCGGGGGGCCGGTTGAAGGCCGCGCCCATGATCGCCACTCTGTGTGCCGGACCCCAACCCCCGCAGGAGAGAGGCGGCACGTCATGACGTTCACCCCGCAGGAGCGGATGCGGGCGGCCGAAGAGGCCGTACGACAGCTGAAGGACGCCCTCCACGGGGTGGGGGTGGTCTTTCCGTCCCTGGACGTCGAGCGGGTCTCGGCCGCCGGGTCGTACGGGCTGCCGCTCGTCGACCTGGGCCGCTGCAACATCGACACCGCGCTGCGGCTGGCCGCCGTGCTGCACGGGCGCGCGGGCAGCGGCTGATCAGGCCGGGACCGGTTCCTTCGCCTCGGCGGGTCCGGCCGGGCCGGGCGGGGCGGCGGCTCCCGCGTCGGTGTCCAGGTCGGCCAGCATCTGCTTCGTGAAGCCGAAGAACCACGTCGCGGCGAAGCCGACCAGGTAGCCGGTCAGCAGGCCGCCCGCGTACACGGCGACGGTCACGCCCAGGCCCGCCGTGCCGTCCAGCAGCGGGAACAGCGCCCAGCCCGACGGGCCGATGGCCGTCGAGCCGAACGCCACGCCCAGCTGGTTGCACAGCCCGACGAAGGCCCCGCCCGCCGCTCCGCCGGCGCAGGCGGTGACGAACGGGCGGCCCAGCGGCAGCGAGACCCCGTAGATCAGCGGCTCGCCCACCCCCAGGAGGCCCGCAGGGAGCGCCGACTTGATGGTGCTGCGGACCGAGCCGTTGCGGGGGAGGCGGCAGTACACGGCGAGGGCCGCGCCGACCTGGCCCGCGCCCGCCATGGCGAGGATCGGCAGCAGGACGGTGTGGCCGGACTGCTCGATGAGGGTGGTGTGGATGGGGATCAGCGCCTGGTGCAGCCCCAGCATCACCAGCGGCAGGAAGAGCCCGCCGAGGACCAGCCCGGCCACGGCCCCGCCGGCGGCCAGCAGCCAGTTCGCGAAGGCGCCGATCGCGGCGGCGGCCTCCCCGGCGAGGAACATCAGGCAGTAGAGGGTGACCAGCCCCGTGACGAGGACCGTGAGGGTCGGCGTCACCAGCACGTCCAGCGTCCCGGGCACCCGGCGCCGGCACCACCGCTCCACGCGCACGGCGAGCAGGGCCGCGGCCAGCGCACCGAGGACCCCGCCCTGGCCGGGGGAGAGGTGCTCGCCGAAGGCGTCGATCTTCGCCACCCCCGGGAAGACGATCACCGAGGCCACGGCCCCGCCGAGGACCGGGGTGCCGCCGAACTCCTTCGCGGTGTTGAAGCCGACGAAGACCGCGATCAGCGACATGAACCCGGACGCGATCGCCGCGAGGGCCGGGACCACGGCCGGGGCCCAGCCGAGGTTGGTGAGTAGGCCGTTCAGGCCCGCGATGACCCCGCAGCCGATCAGGGCGGGGATCAGCGGGACGAAGACGTTCGCGAGGCGGCGCAGGAAGAGCTTGAACGGGGTGGCGTTCCGCGCCTTCCGCGCCTCCTTCAGCGCGGCGCCCCGCTCGGCGAGGTCCCCGGCGGAAACGGCCTGATGGGGGGTCGTTCGTCCCTCCTCCACCAGAGCCTCGAACGCGGGCGTGACCCGGGCGACGGCCCCCGGCCCCAGCACGACCTGGTACGTGTCGTCCTCGACCACGCCCAGCACCCCGGGCACGGCCCGCAGGGCCGCGTCGTCGACGAGGGAGCGGTCGCGCAGGCCGATCCGCAGCCGGGTCATGCAGTGCGCGACGGATTCGATGTTGTCGGGGCCGCCGACCAGGGGGAGGATCGCGGCGGCGGTGGCGCGGTGCTCGTCAGGGGACATGTGCTCGCCTTGCGTGGGAGGGCGTCTACCGGGTCAGGGCTCGGGCGAGTGCGTCGCGCAGGTGGCCGTCCGCCGCGGCGAGCAGCCGGGCGGCCTCGGGCCCGTCGACCCCGCCGAGGACGACGAGGACGGCGTCCTTCACCTCGCCGCCCGTCGCGGCGAGCGCCGCCTCGATCTCCGCGTCGGGGGCGCCCGTGGCCAGCGCGACGATGCGGCGGGCGCGGGCGCGCAGCTTCTCGTTCGTGGCGCGCACGTCGACCATGAGGTTCCCGTACGTCTTGCCGAGGCGGATCATCGTGACCGTCGAGATCAGGTTCAGTACGAGCTTCTGGGCCGTGCCCGCCTTCAGCCGGGTCGATCCGGTGAGCAGCTCGGGCCCGACGACCACCTCGATGCCGTGCTCGGCGGCGGCGGCGAGGGCGGATCCGGCGTTGCAGGACAGCCCGACGGTGAGCGCGCCGCGGGTACGGGCGAACTCGACGGCGCCGACCGCGTACGGGGTGCGGCCGGAGGCGGAGACGCCGACGACGGTGTCGTCGCGGGTCAGGCGGAGGGCGGCCAGGTCCTCGGCGGCCAGCTCCCGCGAGTCCTCGGCGCCCTCGACGGCCCGCACCATGGCGCCGGGGCCGCCCGCGATCAGGCCGACGACCTGCGCCGGGTCGGTGTTGAAGGTGGGCGGGCACTCGCTGGCGTCCAGCACCCCGAGCCGCCCGGCGGTACCGGCGCCCGCGTAGACCAGCCGGCCCCCGCGGGCCATCCGCTCGGCGATCGCGTCGACGGCGGCGGCGATGGGCTCCAGCTGCGCGGCGACGGCGGCGGGGACGGTGGTGTCCTCGGCGTTCATGAGGCGGACGATGTCCAGCGTGGGGAGCCGGTCGATCTCGGCGAGCTCGGGGCGGAAGGCCTCGGTGGTCAGCGTGTCGAGCTGCGCGCGGAGGTCGGCGTACGCGGTGGTGCGGTTCTCGCTCACGGCTGGAACCTATTTTCCGGCGGGGCCGCGGGCAAGAAGGCACGCCCCACCGGGGGCGGTGCGCCGGGTCGGGGGTCGCGAATCTCCAAAAAACGTCGCAATCTGGGCAAAATATATGTAAAGAGGCTCTTCGTTTGGCGGCCGGTCCGGGTTCACAATGTCCCCATGGACCACGCGACCCCCCTGGAGCAGGCGCTGCATGTCGCCCGTGCGCTCGTTCTCGCCGATCTCGCCGCAGGTGAGGTCGCCGACGCCGATGTCGTATCCCTCGTCGAGGACTCGGTCACGCACCGCCGGTGGTGGGTGGAGCAGTGGCCGGAGGGGGTCGACTACCTCGCCGGACTCGTCGCGCAGGACGTGAAGGACGCCCTGCTGGAGAAGTACGGGCGCTGGCCGCTGTGCCCCGTCTGCGCGCACGGGGACCCGCACGCGCTGGACGTGGAACCGGAACTGGGGCCCGACCCGCACTGGGTGTGCTCCGAGGCCGGGGTGCGGGTGGCGGCCGTCGGCGGCCTCGGCCCGGTCTTCCACCCGGGCCGGTGAGCCGCCGGTGACGGTGTACATCGACCCGCCGGTCTGGCCGGGCCACGGCCGCCTGTGGTCGCACCTGGTCAGCGACGTCTCGTACGAGGAGCTGCACGCCTTCGCGGCGGACATCGGCTGCCCCCCGCGGGCCTTCGAACGGGACCACTACGACGTGCCCTCGTACCGCTACGCGGACGCGGTCGCGGCGGGCGCGGTGGAGATCGGCAGCAAGGAACTGGTCCGCCGCCTCACCGAGGCCGGTCTGCGACGGCCGAAACATCGCCCGCCCGTGGCCTGAACGCGGGGGCCGGTCCGGGGCGGGCGATGCCGTTCACCTGCTGACGGCGTCCGCCGGCACCTCGACCGGGCCCGATCCGGCGACGACGCGGGTTCCGTGCGGCGGCGTGCGCCGTTCCAGGCGGAGGGCGAGGGCGGTCAGGGCCAGGGCGGTGACGGTCATGGCCGCGCCCGCCCACGCCGGGGCGGAGAAGCCGAAGCCGGCGTCGATGACCGTGCCGCCCAGCCAGGGGCCGCCGGTGTTGCCCAGGTTGAACGCGGCGGTGGTGGTGGCTCCGGCGAGGGTGGGGGCGGCGCCGGCGACGTTGAACATCCGGGCGTTCAGTGCCGGCGCGGTGAAGAACGCCGAGACGCCGAGCAGGAACGACAGGGCGATCGCGGCGGCCGCGCTGGAGGCCAGCACGGTGAGGGCCCCGAGGAACACCGTCGAGGCGGTGATGCCCCAGAGCATCACCCCGAACAGGTGCGCGTCGGCGATGCGTCCGCCGACGGTGGTCCCGATCAGCGCGCCGACGCCGAACAGGCCCAGGATCCACGGCACCCACTTCGAGTCCAGCCCGGCCACGTCGGTGAGCAGCGGCGACAGGTAGCTGAAGGCGCAGAAGACGCCGCCCGCGGCCAGGGCCGTGACGCCGATGGACAGCCACACCTGGCGGTCGCGGTAGATGCCCAGCTCGCGGCGGAGGCGGGGCTTCTCGGCGGGCAGCGGGATCTTCGGGATCAGCGCCAGGATGCCGGCCAGGGCGACGGCGGAGGCGGCGCCGACCGACCAGAACGCGGAGCGCCAGCCGAAGTGCTCGCCGAGGAAGGCGCCGGCCGGGACGCCGAGGACGTTGGCGATGGACAGGCCGCCGATCATGACCGCCATGGCGCGGGCCCGCTGGTCCTTGTCGACCATGGCGATGGCGACGGCCGCGCCGACGGCCCAGAACCCGGCGCAGGCGAGGGCGGAGACCACGCGGGAGGCGAAGAGGAACGCGTACGAGGGGGCCAGCGCGCCCGCCACCTGGCCGAGGCCGAAGAGGCTGATGAGGGAGACGAGGGTGGTGCGGCGCGGCAGGCGCAGGGTGGCGACGGCCAGCAGCGGCGCTCCGACGACCATGCCGATCGCGAAGGCGGATATCAGCAGGCCGGCCTGCGGGATGGTGACGCCCATGTCGTCGGCGATGGGCGGCAGGAGGCCGGACAGCATGAATTCGCTGGTGCCGAGCGCGAAGACGGACAGGCCGAGGACGTAGACGGCCACGGGCATACGGGACTGTGGTCTTTCGGAGGCTGCGGGCATGTACTACCCGAACCGCCCCGAACCGGGACGCATTCCCGTGCGGTCTCCCGTATGTCAGGTCAGGGCGGCCAGCTCGGCCTCCAGGTTGCGGCGGGCCGGGGCCTCCCAGTGCGCGGTGCCGTACGGGGTGCGGAAGAGGCGGGGGAGGGCGAGCAGCTGTCGCAGCACGGCGGCCCGGCCGGTGCGGAAGGCCTCGTCGGGGACGAAGCCGTACTCGGCGCGGACCGCGGCGGCGTAGGCGGCGTACGCCTCCGGGGTGCCGGCGAGGACGCCGAGGTCGGCGTCGCAGAGGGCCTCGCCGTTGGTGTCGCCGGGGGCGGGGTCGTGGGTGACGGTGAGCCGCACCAGCCGGGCGGTCTCGGCGGTGCGGTCCGGGCCGACGCCCAGCTCGGGCAGGGCGCGCTCGGCGAGGGCGGCGCTGCGCTCCTCGTTCTCGGAGCGGTCGGGGCGGTAGACGGCGTCGTGGAACCAGGCGGCGAGCTCGACGGCGGTGGGGTCGGCGGCGTGCCCGGCGAGCGCGTCGATCCGGGCGAGGACGTCGGCCAGGTGGACGGTGGTGTGGTACCGGCGCTGCGGTTCGGCCCAGGCGGCGAGCAGGCGGTCGGCGTACGGGGCGGGGTCGCGGGTGGCGCCGGCGGCGGTGGCGGTCGCGTCCCAGCGGGCGCGCAGGGCGGCGGTGTCGGGCGTCGTCTCGGGCGTCGTCTCGGGCGTGTCCATGCGGACATTGTGGCGGTGACGTGATTCTGCTGGTGGAGCGCGGGGTGCGGCCCGTACCCTGGATATTGGACTAGACCTATTTCCGCGAGCTTTCCGAAGGATGGGATCACATGAGCAACCGTGCGCTCCTGGAGGTGATCGCCCTCGACGTGGAGGACGCGGTCGCCGCCCAGGCAGGTGGGGCGGACCGACTCGAACTGGTCACCGACATGGCCGCCGACGGGCTCACCCCGTCGCGCGAGACCTTCGCGGCGATCAGAGCGGCGGTCGACATCCCGCTGCGCGTGATGCTCCGCACGTCCGGAGGGTTCGCGGCGGGCGACGTCTCCTTGCTGGTGGAGGCGGCGCGGGGCCTGCGGGCGGAGGGCGCGGAGGAGTTCGTCCTCGGCTTCCTGCACCCGGACGGCAGCCCGGACCTCGACGCGGTCGAGGCGGTGACCGCGGAGCTGGACGGCTGCCGCTGGACCTTCCACCGCGCGATCGACCGCGCCGCGGACCGGGACGGCCTGCGCAAGGCCCTCGCGGAGCTGCCGGGGCTGGACACGTACCTGACCGCGGGCGCGGCCGGGGGCGTCGAGGACGGGCTCCCGGTGCTGCTGGCGGAAGCCGCGGCGGGCCGGCGCGGTGAGCCGGGGTACGGGCCGCGGATCCTCGTCGGCGGCGGCCTGGCGCTGTCCCACCTGCCGGCGCTGCGGGAGGCGGGCATCGACGGGTTCCACATCGGCGGCGCGGCGCGTCCCTCCGGGTGGGACCGGCCGGTCTCCGCGGCGGCGGTCGCGGAATGGCGCGCGGCCCTGGCCTAGCCGCTACCCCTGGCCGGGCGGTGGTGCGGCTCTGGCCGGGCTGTACGGGGCGTCGGGTGCGGGGCGGCGGTGCCGCTGCGCGGGGCGAGGTCCCCTACCCGCCCTTCGCCCGTTCCCTGGGGGCTCCGCCCCCAGACCCCCGCGCCTCAAACGCCGGCGAGGCT
>NZ_JBIVEG010000062.1:0-11074 GCF_044747545.1 Streptomyces sp. NPDC090077 | reverse complement strand
CCCTTGACAGGCCGACCCGCCCCGGAAAGCCGAAAGACTGCCGGGAAACCCCCAAAGAAACGGCACGGTCCATGATCAAGGGACGGGTCCGTCAGCGATGAGGCGAGGGGCCGGGCCATGGCCGGCCGGGCATCCGGGCCCGTCCAGCCCCGGTCCGGGGCCAGGGGCGCCGCTACCTGCACCAAAAGTCGCTCAGAGCACGCTACGGACCACCCAAGCGCGACAGATCGCTACGCGCTCCTCCCGGCCAAGCGTCCGGCGACTGTCTAGGGCTGATACCTGCACCAAAAGTCGATCAGAGCAGCGCGGAAGCACATGAGCGCGACAGATCGCTACGCGCTCCTCCCGTCTCAGCGTCCGGCGACCGTCTTGGGCCGGTGTGGGCGGGCTGTCAGACGCCGATGATGTGCACGCGATCGCCGCAGAGCTTCGTCATGTCGTCGACATCAGAGGTGAGCAGGGCGACGGGACGCGGTTGTCGCAAGGCGGCCTCCGCCACAGCCGCGTCGATCGCGTACTTGTGGCCGTGAAGGCCCGCCTCCATCAGCAGGACGGAAGCAGCCCTGGCTTCCTCTTCTCCGACCGGGATCACGCGGACACCGGAGAGGATCCAGTTCAGTCGAGCTTTGTTGGTGCGTGCGTGCGCTGCCTCGATGATCGTCAACGCGCTGATCACGACTTCCATGCCACGACCGCGCGCTTCGGCGACGAGGGACACCACGGGCTCATCGTCGTTCAGCAGCTTGGACAGCCCCTCGCTGTCCAGGACGAGAGTGCCCTCGCGGCTCAGCTTGCGGCGGGCCATTCCTTGCCCTCCGCGAAGACCTCGTCGAAGACCTGACGGGCTGCGTGCTGGGATTCGGCCGAGAGGGGGCCGCGCCGCTGCTCGTAGTCGGCCAGGTACTCGTCAAGGATCTGCCCGCGCAGCTCACGCTCCACGGCCGCCGTCACGAAAGCCGAGAACTCGCGCTTCCCCACGCGCGCGCGAATCGCCTCTGCCGTCCCCTCGGGCAGCGAGAGGCTCACGCGGGCGGCTGGTCCCTCGCCGATTCCGTACGTCGTCTCAGACACCCTTCTAAAGTATCAAAGATGTAGGAATTGATCCCGGTATCCGTTCCGGGCGCTTTCCGCGCTGATCGGTACCGCGGTCGTGGGCGATTCGGCGGCCACCCGCCGTCCCGGGCCGATACCTGCACCGAGCGGCGAATGGAGCAACACGGGAAGCGGTCAGGGGCGCCCGGTCGTCCGGGAACTGGCTCAGCCCAGGACCTTTTCAGGGGGCAGGCAAATCGCTTGAAGGGCGCAGATCATCGGAGGTGCTCATCCACCGCGTCCAGCGCTGCGTTCCACGGGTACGGCCGCTTCTCTCCGGGAGGGTTCGGTTTGAAGCCGCCTTCACCGAAGAGGACTTGCACCCCGGCCTCCCGAAGGGTTCCCAGGGAGACTGGTAGTTGTGGGTGCTGGGCATAGGCGGCATTCACGCATGGCATGACGGCGAGCGGGATGTTCTTACCGAGGGCCTCGGCGACGAACCCGACGACGAAGCTGTCGGTGATGCCGAGAGCCCATCGGTTGATCGTGTTCGTGGTGGCGGGCGCCACGAGGACCGCGTCTGCGGGCGGCCAGACGTCCGGCTGGCCGGGGCGCTTGTACCGGAAGCGCACGGGATGCCCGGTGAGTGCCTCCAGCCCGGCCAAGCTGTCCTCCAGCCATTCGGCAGCCGAAGGCGTGAGCCCGAGGCAGACGTCCCAGCCGCGCGCCTGGGCGTCCTCGACCACACGTGCCACGTCGAAGACGGGCGGCGCAGCCGAGCAGAACAGGAAGAGCGTCCTCGTCGTCATGGCCCCGAGCCTATGCAGCCCCGGTTCGTGGCAACGACGTTGGCTGCACGCGCTGGTGACCGCGTGGCCGTGGAGAACCGCATCGCAGCCGCCCGCGAACTTGCCGAGCGAGTCGGAGGAGAGGCCGGCGATGTCCACTTGCTTTCGTTCGGCCGGGTGAACGTCGCACTTCACGACCTCGGTGCGGCGATCACCATGCGCAGCTATGACCAGGCCCTCGCCCAGGCACGCAACCTGAAGATGCCGCCGTCGGCGCTGACTTCACGCCGTGCCCGCTACATGGTCGACCGGGCACTAGTTCCCGCCCCTGGGCATCTACAAGCTGAGAAAGCACCACAACCGCCGGCCGCCGAGATCAGAGAAGCGCGTAGCGATCTGACGCGCCCCTGCGCTTCCGCCCTGCTCTGATCGACTTTTGCTGCAGGTATCAGCCCAGGACGGCGGCCGGACGCTTGGCCGGGAGGAGCGCGTAGCGATCTGTCGCGCCCGGGTGCACGCCAGCGGGCTCTGAGCGACCTTTGGTGCAGGTAGTCGCGCCCCTGGCCCCGGATCGGGGCTGGACGGGCCAGGATGCCCGGCGGGCCGGGGCCCGGCCCCTCGCGCATCGCTGAGAGACCCGCCCCTCCCTCTCTGGACCGTGCCGTTTCTTTGGGGGTTTCCCGGCAGTCTTTCGGCTTTCCGGGGCGGGACGGCCTGTCAAGGGTCGCCGAAGGCGATCGCGTAGCGACGCGACCGGAGGGAGCGCCCTTGACAGGCCGGCACGAACCGGAAGGACGATGGGACTGACGGGAAGCCCCCAACCTGCTCTGAGACCGCCCGAGGGGATTCCGCTTCCCGCCCCACCGGCCCGCACCCGGGAGGCGGGTGGGCAGCCGCCGCCCGGCCCCGGGGGGTCGAGGGGGAGATGGCGGGCCCGTACCGCGAGCCTCCGCCCCTACCCCCGCAGGTCCGTGAGCTGGGCCTCGAACCAGGCTGCCGGGGGGAGGGCCGTCGCGGCCGCGGCCAGGCGCTTCGTGCGTTCCGCGCGTTCCGCTTCCGGCATGGTGAGGGCCTCGTGGAGGGCTTCGGCCGTCGCCGTGACGTCGTACGGGCTGACCGTGAGGGCGTCCGCGCGGAGTTCCTCGTACGCTCCTGCCCCGGTGGACAGGACCAGGGCGCAGCCCGCCTCCGAGACGACCGGGATCTCCTTCGCGACGAGGTTCATGCCGTCGCGTACGGGGTTGATCAGTGCCACGTCGGCGAGGCGGTACGCGGCCAGGGAGCGGGCGAAGTCGTCCTGGACGGAGACGAGGACCGGCTGCCAGTCGTCCGTGCCGAACTCCGTGTTGATCTCCTCGGCCAGTTGCCCCACCGAGTCCGTGTAGTCCCGGTACACCTTCAGGTCCTGCCGGGACGGGTAGGCGGAGGCCAGGTGGACGACGCGGCCGCGCCACTCGGGGTGGGTGGTCAGGAGCTCTCGGTAGGCGAGCAGGCCGCGCAGGATGTTCTTCGACAGTTCGGTGCGGTCCACGCGGACGATCGTCCTGCGGTCGCCTACCTCGGCCCGGAGCGCGGCGAGCTTGTCGTCGACCTCCGGCCGGTGGGCGAGCGAGCGCAGGTCGTCGCCGTCCACCCCGAGGGGGTAGGCGGTCGCCGCGGTGAACCGCTTCTCCCCGTACCGGCCGTCCGCCGTCATCCTGCGGTGGTTGACCCCGGGGCCGCTGTTCCGGGGGACGTACGAGTCCGCGATGCCGCGCTCGTCGTCCATGGTGGCGCCGGTGACGAAGTTGAGCGCCCAGAGTTCGGTGTGGAACCCGAGGCGGTCCGCCCCGAGCATTCCCCACACCAGTTCCTTCCGGATGTCGTCCGGGAGCATGTCCAGGTACTCCCGCGACGCCCACGGCGTGTGCGTGAAGTGCGCGATCCGCAGGTCGGGGCGCAGTTCGCGGAGGGCCCCGGGGACCAGGGCGAGGTGGTAGTCCTGGACGAGGACGGAGGCGCCCTCGGCGGCCTCCTCGGCGAGGGCTTCGGCGAAGGCCCGGTTGTAGGCGGTGTACGAGGCCCAGCGCCGGCGGAACTCCGCGTCGAAGACGGGTTCGCGGGGGACGTCGTACAGGTGGTGGTGGGTGAACCAGAGCACGGAGTTCGCGATGCCGTTGTAGGCGTCGTCGTACACCGCGGGGTCGATGTCCAGCATCCGGACGCCCGGCTCGGAAACGCCGCGGCGGACGGCCTCCCGGTCGGCTTCGGAGAGGGCCGCGCAGATCCACAGGGCCTCCGGCTGCGCCGCGAGAGCGGCGGAGAGGCCGGAGACGAGGCCGCCGCCGCCGCGCCGGGCGCTGAGCGTGCCGTCGGCGTCGAGGGCGTACGAGAGCGGGCCGCGGTTGGCGGCGACGAGTACCTGAGAAGCCATGTCGCGAACCTAGCCCGGGGCCCGCTCGCTCAAACGTCCGGGAAATGTCCGGTTCGTCACGTACTGGTCAAAGGCGGGGTCACGCCACGCGCCGCCCCGCGTACTCCTTGATCTCCGCCATCGGCGGCCGCTCCTCCGTGTCCACGGGGTACGTGCGCGGCACGAACCCGTCCGGCCCCCGCTCGAACTGGGTCAGCTCCGGCCGTACGAGGTGTCCGCGCGAGAGCCGCAGCTGTGCGGTGCGGTAGATCGCGGCGGCCATACGGCCCAGGGCCTGCCCGTCCTGGTGCCGGTGCAGTCGGACCCCCACGTCCACCTGGGCCAGCGCATCCAGTCCGACCGTGTGCAGGGCGTCCACCAGCAGGCCCAGCTCCACCCCGTACCCGACGGGGAAGGGGAGGCGTTCCAGCAGGGAGCGGCGTACGGCGTACTCGCCGCCGAGCGGCTGGACGAAGCCGGCCAGCCGGGGCCAGTGGAGGTTGAGGAGGGGGCGGGCGACCAGTTCGGTGACGCGGCCGCCCTGGCCGGGGGTGTCGCCGAGGGGCCGGTCGTACATCGCCTTGACGAACTGCACCTGCGGGTCGGTGAGCAGCGGCCCGACGATCCCGGAGACGAAGGCGGAGTCGAAGTCCCGCAGGTCGGCGTCCACGAAGCAGACGACGTCCCCGGTGGTGGCCAGCAGGGAGCGCCACAGGACCTCGCCCTTGCCGGGCAGGGCCGGGATGCGGGGCAGGATCGCGTCCCGGTGCACGACCCGGGCGCCGGCCTTGGCGGCGACCTCGGCCGTACGGTCGGTGGAACCGGAGTCGACGACCACGAGCTCGTCCACCAGGGGGACGGGCGGGGCCTCGATCAGGTCGCGCCGGATGATCTCGACGATTTCCCCGACGGTGGCTTCCTCGTCGAGCGCGGGCAGCACCACGCTCACCGTCGTCCCGGCCGCCCGTTTCCGGTCGAGCAGCTGGTCGAGCGGTCGGTCGGCGGCGGACCAGGAGCGGTCGGCCAGCCAGCGCTCCACCTCATCCAGCACTCTCAGCACTCCTCGGGAGTCTTCGGCACTCGGCGTTTTTCAGCCGAATTGTGATCCATCTCGCGGTTCGGACGGCTGTCTCAACCACCCGTCCCTTCGGTTACAGTCTTGAACAACGCGAGAGACCACCGCATGCCGGGGGTCCCGCGCACAAACGCACCGGCGCGCCACAGAGCGCGTGTGTCCGGTGCCATACCGCTCATCCAGAGGGGCAGAGGGACACGGCCCGTTGAAGCCCCGGCAACCCTCCAGTCGGTTCTCGCTCGCGCGAGGCCCCGGCTAGGGAAGGTGCCAATTCCGTCTCATGGCGAAGTGCGCCATGGGGAAGATGAGGAGAAAGGGCCTCGCCATCATGGCTGCACAGACTGTCGCCACCTCTGTCGACCTCGGACCCGCCACCGGACTTTCCTGTCGCGAGTGCGGTACCCGCTTCGAGCTCGGCCCCATCTTCGCCTGCGTCGAGTGCTTCGGTCCGCTGGAAGTCGCCTACGAGCTCCCGCTCGGCGACCCGGAGGCCCTGCGCGCCGCGATCGAGGCCGGCCCGAACAACATCTGGCGCTACGCGCCGCTGCTGCCCGTCCCCGTGGACGTGGCCTCCAAGCCCAGCCTGAACCCGGGCTTCACCAAGCTCGTGGACGCCGAGAACCTGGCCAAGGAGCTGGGCGTCACCGGCAAGCTCTACGTCAAGGACGACTCCGGCAACCCGACGCACTCCTTCAAGGACCGCGTCGTGGCCATCGCCGTCGAGGCCGCCCGCGCCTTCGGCTTCACCACTCTGTCCTGCTCCTCCACCGGCAACCTGGCCGGCGCCGTCGGCGCCGCGGCCGCCCGGGCCGGCTTCCGCTCCTGCGTGTTCATCCCGCACGACCTGGAGCAGGGCAAGGTCGTCATGGCCGGTGTCTACGGCGGCGACCTCGTCGGCATCGAGGGCAACTACGACGACGTGAACCGCTTCTGCTCCGAGCTCATCGGCGACCCGCTGGGCGAGGGCTGGGGCTTCGTCAACGTCAACCTGCGCCCCTACTACGGCGAGGGCTCCAAGACCCTGGCGTACGAGATCTGCGAGCAGCTCGGCTGGCAGCTGCCCGACCAGATCGTCATCCCGATCGCGTCCGGCTCCCAGCTGACGAAGATCGACAAGGGTCTCCAGGAGCTGATCAAGCTCGGCCTCGTCGAGGACAAGCCGTACAAGATCTTCGGCGCCCAGGCCGAGGGCTGCTCCCCGGTGTCGACCGCCTTCAAGGCCGGTCACGACGTGGTCCGCCCGCAGAAGCCGAACACCATCGCCAAGTCCCTGGCGATCGGCAACCCGGCGGACGGCCCGTACGTCCTGGACATCGCGCGCCGCACCGGCGGCTTCGTCGAGGACGTCAACGACGAGCAGGTCGTCGAGGCCATCAAGATCCTGGCGCGCACCGAGGGCATCTTCGCCGAGACCGCGGGCGGCGTGACCGTCGGCGTGACGAAGAAGCTCATCGAGAACGGGCAGCTCGACCCGGCGCTGACCACCGTGGTCCTGAACACCGGCGACGGCCTCAAGACCCTGGAGGCGGTGGCGTCGGACAGCGGTCAGACCGCCACCATCCGCCCGAGCCTGGACGCCTTCCGCGCCGCCGGCCTGGCCTGACCCTTCCCTGCTCCCCCTGACACACCCGGAAAGGCGGTAGCGCCATGAGCGTCAACGTCCGCATCCCCACCATCCTGCGCACCTACACCGGCGGCGCCGCCGAGGTCCCGGCCGAGGGTGCGACCCTCGCCGAGGTCATCGCCTCCCTGGAGGCGAACCACCCGGGCATCGCCGCGCGCGTCCTGGACGACCAGGGCAAGCTGCGCCGCTTCGTGAACGTCTACGTCAACGACGACGACGTGCGCTTCGAGGGCGGTCTGGAGGCGGTGACGCCGGACGGCGCCGGCGTCTCGATCATTCCCGCCGTGGCCGGCGGCTGCTGACGTCCGACTGACGCGTTCAGATCAGAATTGCCCCCTCCGCTAAAAGTGGAGGGGGTAATTCTGTTTGATTGGGCGCGGTAGAGTTGGGGCAGTCCCCTCCGCTGTTCATGCCCGGCGCATATGAGCGGGCTGACGGATGGTTGACATTGAGTCAACATGCGCGTGCCTTTTGGGCCTTTGGTGCAGCTTGTCTGGCCCGAGTTGCCCTGGAATATGCCAAGTTTTCATCCTATTTACCGGTTTCCGTGTGTCCAGATTTCTCGTCGGATTGACCTGTTGCTGACAGCACCGGTGCGGATACATTCAGCCGCGGTCGAGGCGTTCCGGCGCAAGTTCTGACCCGGGACCGCGAAGTGCGGTCCCGCGCAAGGGCCAGTAATAGGGGAGTTAGGCATGGCTCAGGGCACCGTCAAGTGGTTCAACGCGGAGAAGGGCTACGGCTTCATCGCGGTCGACGGTGGTGCGGATGTGTTCGTCCACTACAGCGCCATCCAGATGGACGGATACCGCACCCTTGAAGAGGGTCAGCGGGTCGAGTTCGAGATCTCGCAGGGCCAGAAGGGTCCGCAGGCGGACATGGTCAAGCTCGCGGCCGGCTGAGTCGGAGCGAACGCGATCGGCCACCGACGCACGCACAGACGCATGAGGGGCTCACATCCGGGACAGGATGTGAGCCCCTCACGCATGTCGCCCCGCGCCGCCGCCGCGCCGCCGCCGCGTCACCGCCGCGCCGCCCGCGTGTTGCCTGAAGCCGCTTGCACTCGTGGGGGTCGAGTGCTAATCATTGGCGTTAGCACTCTCCCGGTGAGAGTGCTACCAAAACGAGGACCGGGCCGGTGAGGCCCGCAGGACCCGACGGGACGGAACCGTCGGATCCGCAGGCCGTCCGTCGCGGGCGCGGGCGCGGTCCGGAGCAATCCACCCTCTCCTTACGCCAGGCGGCGTGGGGGGAACCCCAGTCCTGGAGGACCACTTCAGATGGCCAAGATCATCGCGTTCAACGAGGAGGCCCGGCGCGGTCTCGAGCGTGGCATGAACCAGCTCGCCGACGCCGTCAAGGTCACCCTTGGCCCCAAGGGTCGCAACGTCGTCCTTGAGAAGAAGTGGGGCGCCCCCACGATCACCAACGACGGTGTCTCCATCGCCAAGGAGATCGAGCTCGAGGACCCGTACGAGAAGATCGGCGCCGAGCTGGTCAAGGAAGTCGCCAAGAAGACGGACGACGTCGCCGGTGACGGTACGACCACCGCGACCGTCCTCGCCCAGGCGCTCGTCCGCGAGGGTCTGCGCAACGTCGCCGCCGGCGCCAACCCGATGGCCCTCAAGCGCGGCATCGAGAAGGCCGTCGAGGCCGTCTCCGCCGCCCTGCTGGCGCAGGCCAAGGACGTCGAGACCAAGGAGCAGATCGCCTCCACCGCCTCGATCTCCGCCGCCGACACCCAGATCGGCGAGCTCATCGCCGAGGCCATGGACAAGGTCGGCAAGGAAGGCGTCATCACGGTCGAGGAGTCGCAGACCTTCGGTCTGGAGCTCGAGCTCACCGAGGGCATGCGCTTCGACAAGGGCTACATCTCGGCGTACTTCGCCACCGACATGGAGCGTATGGAGGCGTCGCTCGACGACCCGTACATCCTGATCGTCAACTCCAAGATCGGCTCGGTCAAGGACCTGCTGCCGCTCCTGGAGAAGGTCATGCAGTCCGGCAAGCCGCTGCTGATCATCGCCGAGGACGTCGAGGGCGAGGCCCTGTCGACCCTGGTCGTCAACAAGATCCGCGGCACCTTCAAGTCCGTCGCCGTCAAGGCCCCGGGCTTCGGCGACCGCCGCAAGGCCATGCTCGGCGACATCGCCATCCTCACGGGCGGCACGGTCATCTCCGAGGAGGTCGGCCTCAAGCTGGAGAACGCCGGTCTCGACCTGCTCGGCCGCGCCCGCAAGGTCGTCATCACCAAGGACGAGACCACCATCGTCGACGGTGCCGGTGACAGCGACCAGGTCCAGGGTCGCGTCAACCAGATCCGCGCCGAGATCGAGAACTCCGACTCGGACTACGACCGCGAGAAGCTCCAGGAGCGCCTCGCGAAGCTGGCCGGCGGCGTGGCCGTCATCAAGGCCGGTGCCGCGACCGAGGTCGAGCTCAAGGAGCGCAAGCACCGCATCGAGGACGCCGTTCGCAACGCGAAGGCGGCCGTCGAGGAGGGCATCGTCGCCGGCGGTGGCGTGGCCCTGCTGCAGGCCTCCTCGGTCTTCGAGAAGCTGGAGCTCACCGGTGACGAGGCGACCGGCGCCAACGCCGTGAAGCTCGCGCTGGAGGCCCCGCTGAAGCAGATCGCCGTCAACGGTGGTCTCGAGGGTGGCGTCGTCGTGGAGAAGGTGCGCAACCTGGCCGTCGGCCACGGTCTGAACGCCGCCACCGGCGAGTACGTCGACATGATCGCCGAGGGCATCATCGACCCGGCGAAGGTCACGCGCTCCGCGCTGCAGAACGCCGCGTCCATCGCCGCGCTCTTCCTGACCACCGAGGCCGTCATCGCCGACAAGCCGGAGAAGGCCGCCGCCGCTCCGGGCGGCATGCCGGGCGGTGACATGGACTTCTGATCGGCCCCTGGCTGATCGGCTGTTCTCGAACGAGGGCGGTACCCCTTCCTGGTGGAGGGGGTACCGCCCTCGGGCGTTTCCGCCGGGAGGGGGGCGGGATTGGTCATCGGCGGTTCCCTTCGCGGATGCGGGTCGCGTGGGCGCGGACCTCGGCCGGGGTGAGGGACGGGGTGAAGACCGGTGGGCGGGGGGCTTCGGGGCGGCAGGCGCGGCAGCGGCCGTCGGTGAAGGCGGCGGGCGGGCCGGGGGCGTGGCATTCGGTGCACTCGGCGCGGGGCGGGGGCTGGGCGGGCTCTGCCGGGGCCGGTGGTGCGGCGGGGAGTTTCGACTCCAGGCGTTTGCGGACCAGGGCCGCCGGGTGGTGGACCACGGGCGGCAGGCCGGCGGTGAGGGCGAGCCGGATCCGGTCGGGGGAGGCTCCCCGGGCCAGCCAGGGGACCAGGAGCGGGGCGAGGGCCGTGCAGTCGGCCTTGGAGAGCGCCAGGGCGGGGGCGGTGCGGCCGAGGGAGGCGAGGACGTCGTACGCGTCATCCGGGGCATCGGCCCGGGCCGGGGGTACCTGTGTGGGTGGTGGTGGGGCGGTCGGCGCGGGGGAATCCCTCTGGGTGAACCGGGCCCACCAGGCGCCGTCGCGGGGGGTGCGGGAGAAGTGCGTACGGGTGACCCAGCGGGTGACTTCGCCGGGCAGCCGCTGCCGTACGCGGTGCAGGTGCCCGGCGGTGGCCAGCCGGTTGAGGGCGGTGCGCAGGGCGCACTGGCCCCACAGGGGCAGGACGGCGGCCAGGGTCTTCACGCTGATGTCGGCGCCGTCCGGCAGCCGGTCGAGGTACCCGGCGACGGCCGCCTCGCGGGCCGGGAGGTGCGCGAAGTCGCGGGCGGTGCGGGGCGCTTGCTCCGGGGCGGCGATTTTGCCGTAGCCGGGCTTGGCGAGGGGGTGAGGGGCAGCACTAAGCTGAACGTCATCCATCGTGGATCGTTGTGTCCGATCTCGTTTGGTCAGGCCCTCGTTTCGGTGTTGGCGCACCGGCGGGGGCCGATTTTCGTTTCCAGCCGCAAGGTAGGGCCTGATGGCCCTGCGTGGCAAGCCGGTCACGGATCGTCATCCGGCCTGGTATGGGCGGCGGTCGGGGAGGGCGGTGGGTGGTGGGGGGGGGGGGCCCCCCCCCCCCCAACCACCAACAACGCCGCCCACACCCGCGCCGTCTCGACGCCCGCCGCCGGGCCCCCCCGCGGGGGCCAGAAAGACCGCGGCCGCGCGGGCGC
>NZ_JBIVEG010000061.1:0-11546 GCF_044747545.1 Streptomyces sp. NPDC090077 | reverse complement strand
GCCGGGTGCCGCCCGCCGGGCCCCGTCGGCCTCCGGTTGCCGTTCGCAGGCCAGCAGTTGGCGATGCGCCGGATGGTCGAGGCGAGCAGGGGGCCCGCATGTCCGTCCGGCCAAGGGGTGGCTGAGCGCACCCCGCGACACGCCGTCGGCGCGGGGGGTGAAAGTGGCGCGGAACGTGAATGTTCAATGTCCGTTTTGCGTAGAAAAGTCGCAATTGGATCTCTGGTGAGATCCTCAGGCGACAAGGAGCAGTGCGGTATGGATGCTCGTCGTAAGGCGAGGGTGCGCTCGGGCGGCGCGTGGCTGGTGTGCGGAGCCCTGGCAGCGCTGGCTCTGGGCGCAGGAGGCGCTCCGGCCGTGGCGGCTTCGGCCGCCGGGTCACGGGTCATGGTTCCGCCGCATCAGGCGAACGACTTCCGCGGTAACCCGTGCGTGGGTGAGGACGGGAGCGACAAGGAATGCAAGCCGCGCCGGGGGCCGCGCGGCCCGAAGGGCGAGCCGGGGCCGGCAGGCCCCCAGGGCCCCAAGGGCGACAAGGGTGACAAGGGTGACAAGGGCGACAAGGGCGACAAGGGTGACCGGGGTCCGAAGGGGCCGAAGGGCCCCAAGGGCCCCAAGGGTCACCCGGGCCCGAAGGGTGACACGGGCCCCCAGGGGCCGAAGGGGCACCCGGGCAAGAAGGGCGACACGGGGCCGGTAGGACCGCAGGGTCCGAAGGGGCACCCGGGCAAGGACGGTGACACGGGTCCGCAGGGCCCGAAGGGTGACACCGGGGCCCAGGGTCCGAAGGGCGACACGGGTGCCCAGGGCCAGAAGGGCGACACGGGCGCCCAGGGTCCCAAGGGCGACACCGGGACTCAGGGCCCGAAGGGCGACACGGGCGCCCAGGGCCCCAAGGGTGACTCCGGCAAGCCCGGGCAGACGGGCCCCCAGGGTCCCCTGGGCCCGCAGGGTCCGAAGGGCGACACGGGCGCCCAGGGCCAGAAGGGCGACACGGGTACGCCGGGCCCGAAGGGCGACACCGGCACTCAGGGTCCGAAGGGTGACACGGGTACCCAGGGTCCGAAGGGCGATTCCGGCAAGCCCGGGCAGACGGGCCCCCAGGGCCCCCTCGGCCCCCTGGGTCCCCAAGGCCCGCAGGGGGCCAAGGGCGACACGGGCGCCCCGGGCACCCCGGGAGCGAAGGGTGACACCGGCGCCCAGGGTCCCAAGGGTGACCCCGGCGCCCAGGGCGTGAAGGGTGACACCGGCAACCAGGGGCCCGTGGGTCCCGCCGGGCCGCGCGGCGACAACGGCCTCCAGGGCGCCAAGGGCGACCCCGGTGCCCAGGGTCAGAAGGGCGACACCGGCAACCAGGGGCCCGCGGGCGCCGCGGGTGCTGCGGGTCCCGCCGGGACCGCCGGTCCTCCCGGCCCGGCCGGCCCGGCCGGTCCTTCGGGGACGGCCGGTATCGGCGGCCCGCCCGGTCCCGCCGGCCCTGCGGGTCCCGCCGGTCCCGCCGGCCCGGCCGGCCCCTCCGGTTCGGGGAAGCCGGGCCCCCAGGGTCCTGCCGGCCCTGCCGGGGCGAAGGGCGACAAGGGTGACAAGGGCGACAAGGGCGACCGGGGTCCCAAGGGTCCGCGCGGCCCCAAGGGCGAGTCCGGGCACAAGAAGGGCGCGGACCTGGAGGTGCGGCGGGTCGTCAACGCCGTCACGGTGCCCGCGGGCACCACGGTCACCATCGAGGCCGTCTGCCCCCGCGGGTACTTCGTCACCGGCGGTGGCGTCACCCTGCGCAGCCCCGACCTGAACCTCCTGTGGGACAACTCGGGCGACGCCCAGAACTGGATCGGCTCGGTGAGCAACACGCTTCCGGCCGGCACCACCACTCCCACGGCCGGTACGTGGGTCGCGGAGATCCACGCGCTCTGCGCGAAGCTCGACCACAAGAAGCCGGACCACATCCGGCAGTGACCGCGGTTCCCGAGCACGTCCGGGCCGCCGCGTTCGCGGCGGCCCGGAACAACCCCCCTGCAAGGAGAGAGAGTTGAACTTCCACCGCGCCCCGGGCCGCACCGGCGTCCGGCTTCCCCGTCCGGCGGTCCTCGTCTCGGCGGCCGCCGCCTCGCTGGCCCTGACCGGCCTGGCGGCACCGGCCTTCGCCGCCGCCGGTCTGGCCGTCGACCCGCCCGGCCAGTCCAAGGACTGCGGCGGTCGCGACGACCGGCGCTCCGCCCACTGCGGTGACCACAAGGGCGGCATCAGCTACGAGCTCCAGTCCCGGACCTCCGAGATCACCTTCACCGTCCAGCCCGGCACCGTGCACAACGGCAGCCTCGCGTGCGACTCCGGCTGGCTCATCGACAGCGGTGGTTACGCGCTCAGCACTCCGCCGCCCGTGCTCGCCGTGCAGAAGTCGATCAAGGGTGTCAGCGAGTCCTGGGAGACGACCGTCGTGAACACCGACGCGATGCTGCCGCACACCTACGACCTCGTGATCGTCTGCAGCCGCCTCGTGGCGGTCCAGCACTGAGGTTCCGGCCGCCTCCCGGCGCCCGGACCCGCTCTCGCGGGTCCGGGCGCCCGTCGTTCAGGTCTACGTCAACTCCCCGTCAAGGAAATCGGTACATAGCTGGCATTACGCCAAAAAACGGCGGTCGGTCGGCCAACCTCCGCCCACGGTTCCGCACCCCGGTGGAGCCTCGGCACAATGGCGCCATGACCTCGCGCAGCCCGATCCCCCCGCAGCTCACCGTCGGCTTCGACCTCGACATGACGCTCATCGACTCCCGCCCCGGCATCAAGGCCGCCTACGAGGCCCTGTCCGCCAAGACCGGGACGTACATCAACGCCGACGAGGCCATCACGCGCCTCGGGCCGCCGCTGGAGGAGGAGCTCGCGCACTGGTTCCCCGAGGCGGAGATCCCGGCGATGCGGGACCTCTACCGGGAGATGTACGTCGACCACGCCATCCTGCCGACGCCGGCCATGCCCGGTGCCCGCGAGGCGGTCAAGGCCGTGCAGGCGCTCGGCGGCCGGGCCATCGTCGTGACGGCGAAGAACGAGCCCAACGCGCACCACCACCTGGAGCACCTGGGGATCGAGCCCGACGCCGTCATCGGCTGGCTCTGGGCCGAGGCCAAGGCGAAGGCGCTGCGCGAGTACGGGGCGCAGGTCTACGTCGGCGACCACATCGGCGACGTGCGCGGCGCCCGGACGGCCGGCGCGGTGTCGGTCGCGGTGCCGACCGGGCCGTGTGCGGAGTCGGAGCTGCGCGAGGCCGGTGCGGACGTGGTGCTGACCGACCTCACGGAGCTGCCGCAGTGGCTGGCGGAGTACGAGCGCACCCGCACCGCCTGAGGGGCGGCGCGGGTCAGGCGGCCTGGGACGCCCGGGCCGCCTTGCGCTGTGCGGCGGCGGACCGCAGCACGCCGGCCGCGGAGATGGCGAAGCCGACGCCCATGAGCATGCACACGGCCCACGCGTACGACGGGAACGGGTCGGTGTCCAGGAACAGCGGGGCCATCGTCGCCAGGGTCGCCAGTGCGCCCACGATGAAGACGATGCCGCCGGCCTTGATCAGGCCGTCGCCGGGCCGCGCTTCGTCGGGATGAGGAGTAACAGTCACCCCACCAGGGTAGTTCCCTGGCCGAAGCGGTGAACCGGGAAGGACCGGGGAACGTCTTGTCAGCGGTTTCTGGACCATTAGCCTGGAGGAAGGCGGGTCGAAGGACCCGCCGTACTGCTATCCGGAGCCGTTCACGACGGTCACCGGGACCCGACGAGCACAAGGACAGAGGACGGACGTGCCTACCGGCAAGGTCAAGTGGTTCAACAGCGAGAAGGGCTTCGGCTTTCTCTCCCGTGACGACGGCGGCGACGTCTTCGTGCACTCGTCGGTGCTCCCGGCCGGGGTCGACGCCCTGAAGCCCGGGCAGCGGGTGGAATTCGGAGTCGTCGCGGGACAGCGCGGTGACCAGGCACTTTCGGTGACGGTGCTGGATCCGGCGCCTTCGGTCGCGGCCGCCCAGCGCCGCAAGCCCGACGAGCTCGCCTCGATCGTGCAGGACCTGACGACGCTGCTGGAGAACATCACTCCGATGCTGGAGCGCGGTCGCTACCCCGACAAGTCGCACGGCACGAAGATCGCCGGCCTGCTGCGCGCGGTGGCCGACCAGCTCGACGTCTGAGAAGACGGAGAAACCCACCCGGCGCCCCGCCGCTCCCGTGAGCGGCGGGGCGCCGGTGCGTCGTCACGGGAAGCTCAGCGCGTCCGCCGCGACGGGCGGGACCAGGCCCTCGGCGGCGGCCCGGGTCAGCAGTCCGCGGACGGCCGCGTACCCGGCGTCGCCGAGGTCGGCGGTGAACTCGTTGACGTACAGGCCGATGTGCTGGTCGGCGACCGCCGGGTCCAGCTCCTGCGCGTGGGCGCGTACGTACGGCCGCGAGGCCTCCGGGTCGTCCCAGGCCATCCGCACCGACGTGCGGGCTGCGTCGGCCAGCGCGCGCAGCTTCTCCGCGCCCAGCGAGCGCTTGGCGATGATCGCGCCGAGCGGGATCGGCAGCCCGGTGGTGGACTCCCAGTGCTCGCCCATGTCGGCGAGGCGGTGCAGCCCGTAGTCCCGGTACGTGAACCGGGCCTCGTGGATGACCAGTCCGGCGTCCACCCGGCCGTCGCGCACGGCCGGCATGATCTCGTTGAACGGGAGGACGACGACCTTGCCGACCCCGTCCGGGAGCACGTCCGCCGCCCACAGCCGGAACAGCAGGTAGGCGGTGGAGCGTTCGCTCGGCACCGCGACCGTTCCGGCGGACAGGTCCGTGCCGGGTCCGCGCGTGAGGACGAGCGGGCCGCAGCCGCGGCCCAGGGCCCCGCCGCAGGGCAGCAGCGCGTACTCCTCCAGCACCCAGGGCAGGACGGCGTACGAGACCTTCAGGACGTCCAGTTCGCCGCGCTCGGCCATGCCGTTGGTGACGTCGATGTCGGCGAAGGTCACGTCGAGGGCGGGCGCGCCCGGGACGCGCCCGTGCGCCCAGGCGTCGAAGACGAAGGTGTCGTTCGGGCAGGGCGAGTAGGCGATGGCGAGCGGGTCAGCGGTGCGCACGGTGCTCAAGGCGTTCTCCCCAGGTGACGAGTACGGGTCCCAGCGCGCGGAATCCGGCGGTGAGGGCGCCCAGCGCGTCCCCGATGCGCCAGGCGTCCCGGTCGCGCGGTCCGACGGCGTTCGACACGGCGCGGACCTCCAGCACGGGCAGTCCGTGCGCGGCGGCCGCCTCCGCCACCCCGAAGCCCTCCATCGCCTCGGCCCCGGCCAGCGGGTGCCGGGCGGCGAGCGCGGCGGCGCGGGCGGCGGTGCCGGTGACGGTGGACACGGTCAGGACGGGCGCGAGGAGCGCGCCGGTGGCCTCGGCGGCGCGGGCGGCGAGCTCGGCGGGCGGCAGGTGCACGCTGCGGCCGAAGCCGAGCTCCTGCACCGGCAGGAATCCCTCGGGGGTCTCGGCCCCCAGGTCGGCGGCGACGAGCGCGTCGGCGACCACCAGCGAGCCGAGCGGGGCGGCGGGCGCGAACCCGCCGCCGATGCCGGCGGAGATCACGAGGGAGTAGTCGGCCAGCGCGAGCGCGGTGGCCGTGGCGGCCGCGGCGGCCGCCGGGCCGACACCGCCGACGAGCACGTCGGCGGCGAGGCCGGGCAGGTCCCGGCGGGTGACGGGGTAGCCCCCGGGGAGCGTGCGCGGTTCGGGCGTGACCGGGTCCGGATGAGGGGTGAGACCGGCGGCCACGGAGTCTGCCTCCGCGGCCACCGCGGTCACGATCAGCGCGCGCACGCCGCTGGGCCCGCCGCTACTTCTTCAGCTGGAGCTTGAAGGACCAGACGTTGAGGGGCTTGCCGTCCTCGCCGACCTGGACGAAGCCGAGCAGCTTCGACTGGGGCGCCTCGCCCTGGCCGCCGGTCGCGAAGACGTCGGCGCCCTGGAAGCTGCGGTAGGTGTTCGAGGAGGGCTCGGTGATCGGCTGGCCGTCGAGGACCGCCTGCCACTTCTTGCCGTCCTCGACGATCTCGGGCTCGACGCCCAGGCGCAGGGTGTCGCCGCGGCCGTACTCGATGCTCTTGGCGTTCTTGGGGTCCGTCAGGCACTCCTGGACCTTGTCCATGGAGAGGTCCTGGCCGTTGGAGCTGCAGTTGCTCTCGGACTCGGCGGACACCGACGAGCTGCCGACGGTCACCGTCGCGAGCGGCGTCGGCTTGTCGCAGGCGGACAGGAGGAGGAGGCCGGCGGACACGGCTCCGAGGGCCGCGACGCTGCGGCGGGCCCTACCCGGGAAAAGCGGTGCGGTCATGAGCCGAAGGCTATCGGGCCGGTGGGCCGCGCCGCCGCACGGGGGTCCCGGTGCCCCGGCCGGGCGTGGCGGAGGGGGTCCGGGGCCCCGTCACGCCACCCGCGGGCGGGCGGAGGCCGAGGGGTGGCGGCGGGTCGTGAGGAGGCCGCGGAGGGCCATCGCGGTGCCGGCGGCCACCATGGCCGCGGCCACCGCCATGCCGAGGACGCCGTTGAGCGGCAGGGCGATGCCGATCGCGCCGCCCAGCACCCACGCCACCTGGAGCAGGGTCTCCGAGCGGGCGAAGGCCGAGGTGCGGACGGCCTCCGGGACGTCGCGCTGGATCATCGCGTCCAGGGAGAGCTTCGCCAGGGCCTGGCAGAAGCCGGCCGTCGCGGCCAGGACGGCCGTGAACAGGCCGCTGAAGAGGACGGCCGCCAGGACCGCCACGGCCAGGGTGGCCGACAGGACCGCGGCGATGATCGCCTCCGGTGCCCTGGCGCGGAGCCAGGCGCCGACCGCGGTCCCGGCGGCGTTGCCGATGCCCGCCGCGACGCCGACGATGCCCAGCGACACGGCGGCGCTCTGCCCGGCGAGCGGTTGCTCGCGCAGCAGGAACGCCAGGAAGAAGATCAGGAACCCGGACAGGGCGCGCATCGCCGCGTTGGCCAGCAGCCCGCACAGCACCGGGCGGCTGACCGTGCGCAGTCCCGGGCGCTTGGAGTGGGCCTCGTGGGTGGAGAGCCGGGCGCGGCGCTCGCCCTTGGCGTCGTCGACCTTGTGCGGGAGCTGGAACGCCGCGAAGGTGCCCCACACGAAGATCGCGCAGGCCCCGTACAGCGGCCAGGGGGGTCCGATGGTGTGCAGTCCGGCGGCCACCGGTGCCGCCGCGCCGGTGGCGAGCAGGCCGGCGAGCGTGACCCGGGAGTTCGCCTTGACGAGTGAGAACTTCGGCGGGAGCAGCCGGGGGACCACCGCGCTGCGCACGACCCCGTACGCCTTGGAGGCCACCAGGACGCCCAGTGCGGCCGGGTACAGCTCCAGGCCGCCGGTGGCGACCGCGCCGGACATCATGAGCGCGAGCAGGGCCCGCGTCAGCATGGCGCAGGCCATCGCCGCCCGCCTGCCGTGCGGGAGCCGGTCCAGCAGGGGGCCGATGACGGGGGCCAGCAGGGTGAACGGCGCCATGGTGATCGCCAGGTAGAGGGCCACCCGTCCGCGTGCCTCGTCGGTGGGGACGGAGAAGAACACCGTGGAGGCCAGCGCGACGGTGATCATGACGTCTCCGGCGCCGTTGATCGCATGGAGTTCGATCAGACGGCCCAGTCCCGACTCGCCCGCCCCGTGGGCGTGCGTGGCGCGCCGGATCCCGCGCGCCGTACCGGTGAAGGGGAGGTGCAGGGCACGCCCGACGGCCCGGCCGGCCCGCCTGGCCGGTCCCGAGCCGTCTGCGGACGACCGTGCGGGTGCCACGTGGCCATAGTGCCCCACGGGGCCGTCCGGGACCCCTCCCGGCGCGTTCCGGGCGGGCTGGGGGAGGCCCTCCGGGGCCCGCGGGGAGGACTGCGCGGCAGTGCGTTGTCCGCGAATCGGACCTCGCATGTGGGCCGAAGGCTTCGAAGGAGGTAGCGTGCGTAGCGCGCCACCGGCGGTTGCACTTGGCCGCGCGCCTCTTCGTGATCCCGCAGAATGGATCACAGTGGGGTGCGCCCGAGGCCGATCGGGGCGCGGACGTCGACGCGGCCCTCTGGTCCGCTCCGCCCGCGCTACGTACGGACGAGACCGACGGGTCGTTGTGGACGACAGTACGGACGGCGCACTCGTGAGACGGCGTAGGAGAGAACGAGACCTGTGAGTGCTGCGACGACGCGAAGCCGTACCCCGCGTACCCCGCGTACGCCCGCCCCGGACCGCCTCTGCGCCGAGGCGGTGGAGTTCGCCCGTGCGGCGGCCGAGGAGGCCGCCTACCCCGGTGTGGTGGGCGAGCACGTGTCCGCCGTAGCGGAGGGCGACCGGGTCGTCACCCACTTCTTCGAGTGCAAGGAGCCGGGCTACCGCGGCTGGCGCTGGGCCGTCACCGTGACCCGCGCCTCCCGCGCGAAGAACGTCACCCTCGACGAAACGGTGCTCCTTCCCGGCGACGACGCGCTCCTCGCCCCCGAATGGGTGCCGTGGAGCGAGCGGCTGCGCCCGGGCGACATGGGCCCCGGCGACCTGCTCCCGACGGACGCCGACGACCTGCGGCTGGAGCCGGGCTGGTCCGGGGAGGACGCGCCGCCGCCGAACTCGGTCGTCTCCACCGAGATGGCCGAACTGGTCGAGGCCGAGGACGCCGACGTCACCGACCGGGTGGTCGTCCCGGTGCGCGGCTCCATCACCGCGGTGGCGGAGGAGCTCGGCATGCGCCGCGCCCGCGTCCTGTCGCGGTACGGGCTGCACACGGCGGCCGACCGCTGGGACGAGTCCTTCGGGGCGAAGACGCCGATGGCGCAGGCCGCGCCCGCGTCGTGCGTCTCGTGCGGGTTCCTCGTGGCGATCGGCGGCTCGCTGGGCCAGGCCTTCGGCATCTGCGCGAACGAGTTCGGGCCGGCGGACGGCCGGCTCGTCTCCCTGTCGTACGGCTGCGGCGGCCACTCGGAGGCCGCGGTCATGCCGAAGCCGCCGCGGCCCGCACCGCCGGTGCTGGACTCGATGGCGACGGACGAGTTCCCGCTGCGCCCGGCCCCCGACACCGGCTCGGTGCCCGCGGCGGAGGCGGACCTGCCGGCCGCCGACCTCGGGCACTCGTAGCCGCGGACGGTGAGGGGCGGGCCGCCGGAGTACGGCGCCCGCCCTCGGTTCACCGCAGGGTGATCGGGGCCGCGGCCCCGACGGCGCCCAGCTTCTCGGGGTTGCGGACGAAGTAGATGCCCGCGATGCGGCCGTCCTCGACGTGGAAGGCCATGACGCCGTCGAGTTCGCCGTCGAGGTGGGCGAGGAGCGCCGGACTGCCGTTGACCACGGTGGGGGTGATGGTGAACCGGTCGGCCTTCTTGCCGACGCCGCCGATGATGAAGCGGCCCACCTTGTCGGCGCCCGTGACGGGGCGCAGCGCCGCCTGCTTGATGCCGCCGCCGTCGCCGACGAGGACGACGTCGGGGGCGAGCACGTCCAGGAGGCCCTGGAGGTCGCCGTTGTCGAGCGCGCGCCGGAAGGACTCCATGACGGCCCGGGTCTGGCTCGCGCTGACGGACTGGCGGGGGCGTCGTGCGTCGACGTGCTTGCGGGCGCGGTGCGCGATCTGCCGTACCGCGGCGGGGGTCTTGTCGACGGCCGCGGCGATCTCGTCGTAGCCGACGTCGAAGGCCTCGCGCAGGACGAACACGGCGCGTTCGGTCGGGGAGAGCGTCTCCAGTACGAGCATCATCGCCATGGACACGCTCTCGGCGAGCTCCACGTCCTGCGCCACGTCGGGTGCGGTGAGCAGGGGTTCGGGCAGCCACTCGCCGACGTACGACTCCTTGCGGCGGCTCATCGCCCGCAGCCGGTTGAGGGACTGACGGGTCGTGATGCGGACCAGGTAGGCGCGCCGGTCCTCGACCTGGGCGAGGTCGACCTTCACCCACCGCAGCCACGTCTCCTGGAGGACGTCCTCGGCGTCGGAGGCCGAGCCGAGCATCTCGTAGGCGACGGTGAAGAGCAGGTTGCGGTGGGCCGTGAAGGCTTCGGTCGCCGCGTCGGTGGTGCGGTCGTCGTCGGTGTGCATGTGGTCGGTCCCCCGGTCGGGTCAGGCGGCCGCGGTCTGTCCGTTCGCGGCCTGGAGCTTCTTCTGGCGGGTGGCGGCGCCCGAGCCGCGGTGGAGACGGTAACCGCCGGGCTTGCGGGCCTCGTCGGCGAGGTGCTTGACGACGACCGTGCAGACGGTCTCCTTCAGCTTGGCCCCGGGCTTGCCGTCCACGTGGAACCAGATCGCGGTGTCGGCCTTGGCGAACTGGAAGATGCCGTCGTGGCGTCCGAGGCTGATGCACTGGGCGCCGAAGGGCTGGTTGAGGGTGTCGGGGCGCTCCCCGGCGAGGCGGCTCAGGACGGTGTCGGCGGCGCGGGCGCCCAGGGGCATCGCGGCCTGGCAGCTCATCCGCAGGGGCAGGCCCGAGGGGGCGGCCGAGTCGCCGGCGGCGAGGATGCGGTCGTCGTCGACGCTGGTGAGGGTCTCGTCGGTGAGGAGCCGGCCGGCGGCGTCGGTGGCCAGCCCGCTGCGGGCGGCGAGGTCGGGGACGGCGAAGCCGGCGGTCCAGACGGTGACGCCGCTGGGCAGTTCGCGGCCGTCGGCCAGGCGGACCGTGTCGGCGGTGACGTGGGTGACGGTGCTGCCGGGGCCGTCGACGACGGTGACGCCGAGGCGGGCGAGGCGGCGGGCGACCGAACGGCGGCCGCGGGTGTGCAGGTAGGGGCCGAGGGCGCCGCCGCAGACGAGGGTGACGGGGCGTCCGGTCCCGGCGAGTTCGGCGGCGGTCTCGATGCCGGTCGGCCCGGCGCCGACCACGGTGACGGGGGCCCCGTCGGCCGCGGCGTCCAGGACGGGGCGCAGCCGCTGGGCGTCTTCGAGGGTGGCGATGGGGTGGGCGTGTTCGGCGGCCCCGGGGACGCGGAGGTCCGCGCCGGTGCTGCCGACGGCGTAGACGAGGTAGTCGTAGCCGAGGCGGTCGCCCGAGGCGAGGGCGAGGGTGCGGGCGGGGGCGTCGATGAGGTCCACGCTGTCGACGACCAGGCGCACGCCCTCGGCGAGGACGTCCTCGTACGCGACGACGGCGGTGTCGTTGCCGGCTGCCAGCTGGTGCAGGCGGATGCGGTGCACGAACGAGGGGCGCGGGTTGACCAGGGTGACCGTCACGTCGCCGCGCAGGGTCAGCCGGTTCGCGGCCATGACGCCCGCGTAACCGCCGCCGATCACGACCACGTTGGTGTTGTTCTCGCTCATCGTGTCCTCCTCCGTTGGGGTTCGGACACAAGACACCGGGCCCCCGGAGACTGTGACAGGATGTGACGCAGGTCACTTCGGACCGCTTCGGATCGCTTCGGGCGGGGTGGGAACGGGCCCCTGTCGTCACCCCCGTGAACGACAAGGGCCCCTCACCCGCAGCGGATCCCGGCCGGGGCCGGGACCGGCCGTGCGCGGTGGCCTGGAACAGAGCTTAAGCGGGCGTCGTCCCAGGTCATGTGCACTGCGCGCAGAAAACGTTGACGTTGCGCGCAACAGGTTTGGGAGACG
>NZ_JBIVEG010000060.1:0-16185 GCF_044747545.1 Streptomyces sp. NPDC090077 | reverse complement strand
CGACGCGACCGAAGGGAGCGCCCTTGACAGGCCGGCACGAACCGGAAGGACGATGGGACTGACGGGAAGCCCCCAACCTGCTCTGAGACCGCCCGGGGGGATCCCGCTCCCCGGGCACCCACCCGCACCCGGGAGGCGGGTGGGCAGCCACCGCCCGGCGAACGGGGGTCGAGGGGGAGATGGCGGGCCCGTGCCGGGAGCCGCGGGCGCGCTCCCCCGTCCCCGCCGCGAGCGGCCGGCAGGGCCCGCGCCGCAGGGCTCGTACCGGTCCTCCATGTCACGGGTGCGCTGCAAGCGTGGACGCAGCGGACGGCTCAAACGGACCGGCTCGTAGAATCGCCGGGTGGATACGACCCTGGATGACCCCCTCGTCGGGCGCGTGCTCGACGGCCGCTACCGCGTCGACGCCCGTATCGCGGCCGGCGGCATGGCCACGGTCTACCGGGCGTTCGACACCCGGCTGGACCGGGTCCTCGCGCTCAAGATCATGCACCCTGACCTGGCCGCCGACGCCGCCTTCGTCGACCGCTTCATCCGTGAGGCGAAGTCCGTGGCGCGCCTGGCGCACCCCAACGTCGTCGCCGTCTTCGACCAGGGCACGGACGGGCCGTACACGTACCTCGCGATGGAGTACGTCTCCGGCTGCACCCTGCGCGACGTCCTGCGCGAGCGCGGCGCGCTCCAGCCGCGGGCCGCGCTCGACATCCTGGAGCCGGTCCTCGCGGCCCTCGGCACGGCGCACCGGGCCGGGTTCGTGCACCGGGACATGAAGCCCGAGAACGTGCTGATCGGCGACGACGGCAGCGTCAAGGTCGCCGACTTCGGCCTGGTCCGCTCCGTGGACGCGGCCACCCACACCACGGGCTCCATCCTCGGCACCGTCTCCTACCTCGCGCCCGAGCAGATCGAGGACGGGGTCACCGACACCCGCGTGGACGTCTACGCCTGCGGTGTCGTCCTGTACGAGATGCTGACCGGCTCCAAGCCGCACACCGGCGGCACCCCCGCGCAGGTGCTGTACCAGCACCTCAACGAGGACGTCCCGCCCCCGTCGGCGGCCGTCCCCGGCCTGCCCGCCTCGCTCGACGAGCTGGTCGCGCACGCCGCCGCCCGCAGCCCCGAGCTGCGCCCGTACGACGCCGCGGCCCTGCTCGGGCTGGTGCGGGAGGCGCGGGCGCGGCTGAGCGAGGCGGAGCTGGACGCCGTACCGCCGCAGGCCCGGGCGCAGGAGCGGTCCGCCGCCGAGGACCGCACCAGTGTGATCCCCCGGCCGGTGGGCCAGGCCGGGCCGGTGCACCACACCTCCCGGCTGGAGCGTCCGCCGGTCCCCGAGCAGCAGACCCCGGCGCAGGCCCCGCCGCAGCGGGGGCGGCCCCGGCGGGGGATGCTCCTGGTGATCGCCGCGGTCCTGCTCGCCCTCGGCATCGGCGGCGGTGTCTGGTACATCAACTCCGGCCAGTTCACCAAGGTCCCCAACCTGCTCGGCAAGACGGAGGCGCAGGCCCGCGACGAGCTCTCGGCCGCCGGTCTGGGCGTGAAGAAGGTCGAGCGGAAGTTCAGCGAGGCCTTCGACCGCGGGACGGTCATGGAGACCAGCCCGGGCGGCGGCAAGCAGATCCGCGGCAACGGGGCGGTCGTCCTCACCGTCTCGCGCGGCCCGGAGGTCGTGAGCGTGCCCGACCTGAAGGGCAGGCCGCTGGAGGAGGCGCAGGCGGAGCTCACGAAGGCGGGGCTGGCCCCCGGCGTCGTCAGCTCCGCGTTCAGCCAGGACGTCGCCCAGGGCTCGGTGATCAGCTCCGACCCGGCGGGCGGCCAGAAGCGGGCCCCCGACTCGGCGGTCGCGCTGCTCGTCAGCAAGGGCCGTCCCGTGCCGGTGCCGAACGTGTCGGGCGCGTCGGCGGACCAGGCGCGGGCGGCGCTGGAGGCGCTCGGCCTGAAGGTGGCGATCGCCCCCGAGCAGGTCAACGCCCCCACCCCCGCCGGTACGGTCGCCAACCAGTCGGCCGCCGCGGGCACCCAGGCCGCCGCCGGCGACACGGTCACGCTGACCCTGTCCAAGGGCCCCCGTCAGGTCCAGGTCCCGAGCGTCACCGGCCAGGACGTGGACGTGGCCCGCAAGACGCTGGAGGCCCTGGGCTTCAAGGTGAAGGTGGACCGCCCGTTCCTCTCCTTCAGCAGCACCGTGGACACCCAGTCGGTGCCCGCCGGTCAGAGCGCGCCCGAGGGCAGCACGATCACCGTCAAGACCAAGGGACTCTGAGAGCCAGTGACACGCAATCCCGTGGGCGGGCACGTGCCCGTCGCCGGCGGGCTGGCCTCGGTCGGCCTCGCCTACGCCCGTGAGATGGGCGCGGAGGCCGTGCAGGTCTTCGTCGCCAACCCGCGCGGCTGGGCCACGCCGACCGGCAACCCGGCGCAGGACGAGCTGTTCCGCGCCCGGTGCGCCGAGGAGTCGATCCCGGCGTACGTGCACGCCCCGTACCTGATCAACTTCGGCTCGCACACCGAGGCGACGGTCGAGAAGTCGGTGGAGTCCCTGCGCCACTCGCTGCGCCGGGGCCGGGAGATCGGCGCGCTCGGGGTGGTCGTGCACACCGGTTCGGCCACCGGGGGCCGCCCGCGCGAGGCGGCGTACGCGCAGGTCAGGGAGCACATGCTGCCGCTGCTGGACGAGCTGACGCACGAGGACGACCCCTTCCTGCTGCTGGAGTCCACGGCCGGGCAGGGTTCCTCGCTGTGCTCGCGGACCTGGGACTTCGGCCCGTACTTCGAGGCGCTCGACCACCACCCGAAGCTGGGCATCTGCCTGGACACGTGCCACATCTTCGCGGCGGGCCACGACCTGGCGGAGCCGGGCGGCACCAAGCAGACGCTGGACCTCCTGGTGGACACGGTGGGCGCGGGCCGGCTGAAGCTGATCCACGCCAACGACTCCAAGGAGGGCGTCGGCGCCCACAAGGACCGGCACGCCAACATCGGTCAGGGCCACATCGGCCGGGAGGCGTTCGCCGAGCTGTTCTCGCACCCGGAGACGGACGGCGTACCGCTGATCATCGAGACGCCGGGCGGCAAGGAGGGGCACGCGGCCGACGTGGCGCTGCTGAAGGAGCTCCGCGACCTCCACTGACACGCTGAAGATCTGTTGAGGAATACCCCAGGGGGGTATACGGTTCTGTCGTACCGACGGGACCGCTACCAGGCGTTCCCCAGGATTCCGGGGGTTGTCATGGAGCACGCGCACGGGAACCACGACCAGCACCAGGACCACGCGGGCCACGAGGCACACCAGGGTCACGAGGGCCACCAGGCTCACGCCGAGCACCAGCACCACGCCGGCCACGACGCCCAGAGTCACACCCACGCCCACGGCCACGGCGGCAAGGTCAGCTGGGGCATGGCCGCCCGGGCCACCCTGCACTGCCTCACCGGCTGCGCCATCGGCGAGGTGCTCGGCATGATCATCGGTACCGCGCTGGGCTGGGGGAACGTCGCGACGATGATCCTGGCGATCGTCCTCGCCTTCTTCTTCGGCTACGCACTCACCCTGCGCGGGATCCTCGCCGCCGGCGTGGACTTCCGCTCGGCCGTCCGGGTGGCGCTGGCCGCGGACACCCTGTCCATCGCGGTCATGGAGCTGGTCGACAACGGAGTGATCGCCCTGTGGCCGGGCGCCATGGACGCCCACCTCTCGGACCCGCTCTTCTGGACGGTGCTGGCGATCGCCCTCGTCGTCGCCTTCGTCGTGACCACCCCGATCAACAAGTGGATGATCGGCCGCGGCAAGGGCCACGCGGTGGTCCACCAGTACCACCACTGACCGGCGGCCCGGGGCTACAGCTCCGGGCCGTCGCCCGGTTCCTCCTGGTACGAGTAGCGCTGCTCGCGCCAGGGGTCGCCGATGTTGTGGTAGCCGCGCTCCTCCCAGAAGCCCCGGCGGTCGGCGGTCATGTACTCCACGCCGCGCACCCACTTGGGGCCCTTCCAGGCGTACAGGTGCGGGACCACGAGCCGCAGCGGGAAACCGTGCTCGGCCGTCAGCAGTTCGCCGCCCATGTGGGTGGCGAAGACGGTCCGCTCCGAGGCGAAGTCGGCCAGTCTCATGTTGGAGCTGAAGCCGTACTCGGCCCACACCATCACGTGCGTGACCTGCGGGGCAGGCGGCGCCAGGGCCAGTACGTCGCGCGCCAGCACGCCGCCCCACTCGGCACCCGTCATGCTGAACTTGGTGACGCAGTGCAGGTCGGCCTCGACCGAGGCGAACGGGAGGGCCGCGAACTCCTCGTGGTTCCAGCAGTGCTTCTCGCCGTCGGCGGTCGCGCCGAACACCCGGAACTCCCAGCGCTCCGGCTTGAACTTGGGCACGGGACCGTAATGGGTGACGGGCCAACCCCTCTGCAACCGCTGCCCCGGGGGGAGCTCAAGCTGCTCTGCTCCCGGAGATTCCCGGCTTTCCGGCTGACCCATGCCTCCATGGTGACAGACGTGGCGGGGTGGTCACGACCAGGCAAGACCCGATTCGGGCAACTCCCGGCAACTCCCACTAAGGAGGCACTTACTGGACGCCCCAGGACGGCAGTGCAAGGATGCGCGCACTGCCCAGTCACTAGCTGACATTGCTTTGGAAGGAGCCTCTGCGATGCAGGGCGACCCCGAGGTCCTCGAATTCCTCAACGAGCAGCTGACCGGCGAGCTCACGGCCATCAACCAGTACTGGCTGCACTACCGCATCCAGGACAACAAGGGGTGGACGAAGCTCGCCAAGTACACGCGTGAAGAGTCCATCGACGAGATGAAGCACGCGGACAAGATCACCGAGCGCATCCTGATGCTCGACGGTCTGCCGAACTACCAGCGCCTCTTCCACGTGCGCGTCGGACAGACGATCACGGAGATGTTCCAGGCGGACCGGCAGGTCGAGGTCGAGGCCATCGACCGCCTCAAGCGCGGCATCGAGGTCATGCGCGGAAAGGGGGACGTCACCTCCGCCCGCCTCTTCGAGGACATCCTGGAGGACGAGGAGCACCACATCGACTACCTCGACACCCAGCTGGAGCTCATCGAGTCCCTCGGCGAGGCGCTGTACATCGCGCAGCTCATCGAGCAGCCGAGCTAGCCGAGCCGGCCGGTCCCGGTCAGGCGGCCTCCGCCAGCTCCGGTGCGGACACCGCTCCCGGGTCGGCGGCCAGGACGGCCGTGGCGTTGCCCTTCTCCAGCAGCTCCCGGCGGGGGCAGGCCCCGCGGCCGAGGATGCCCTGGATGGTGCGTACGCAGGAGCCGCAGTCGGTGCCGGCCTTGGTGGCCGAGGCGATCTGGCGGGGGGTGCAGGCCCCGGCAGCCGCGTGTTCCTTCACCTGCTTGTCGGTGACGCCGAAGCAAGAGCAGACGTACACGCGGTTCACCTCCCTGGAGCGGAACGGTTCGGCAGGCCATCCCCTATTCGGTGAGGCTTACCTAACCGTACCCAAAGTTAGGGTCCCCTAAAAGACCCGGGTACGCCGATGGGGCGCGGATCACATCGATCCGCGCCCCATCGTCGTAGGAAGCCACCTACTGATCGGCCCGCCGCCTACTGGTCGCGGTACATCTCCGCGACCAGGAAGGCCAGGTCCAGGGACTGGCTGCGGTTGAGGCGCGGGTCGCAGGCCGTCTCGTAGCGCTGGTGCAGGTCGTCGACGAAGATCTCGTCGCCGCCGCCCACGCACTCGGTGACGTCGTCACCGGTGAGCTCGACGTGGATGCCGCCCGGGTGGGTGCCCAGCGCCTTGTGGACCTCGAAGAAGCCCTTGACCTCGTCGAGCACGTCGTCGAAACGGCGCGTCTTGTGGCCCGAGGCCGCCTCGAAGGTGTTGCCGTGCATCGGGTCGGTGACCCACGCGACGGTCGCACCGGACGCGGTGACCTTCTCGACCAGCTCGGGGAGCTTGTCGCGGACCTTGTCGGCGCCCATGCGGACGACGAAGGTCAGCCGGCCCGGCTCGCGCTCGGGGTCCAGGCGGTCGATGTACGTCAGCGCCTCGTCGACCGTGGTCGTCGGGCCGAGCTTGATGCCGATCGGGTTGGCGATCTGCGCGCAGAACTCGATGTGGGCGTGGTCCAGCTGGCGGGTGCGCTCACCGATCCAGACCATGTGGCCGGAGGTGTCGTACAGGTTCCCGGTACGGGAGTCCGTACGGGTGAGGGCGCCCTCGTAGTCCAGCAGCAGCGCCTCGTGCGAGGAGTAGAACTCCACCGCCTTGAACTCGGCCGGGTCGGTGCCACAGGCCTTCATGAAGTTCAGGGCGTTGTCGATCTCCCGCGCGAGCTGCTCGTAGCGCTGCCCGGACGGGGAGGACTTCACGAAGTCCTGGTTCCAGGCGTGCACCTGGCGCAGGTCGGCGTAGCCACCGGTGGTGAAGGCGCGCACCAGGTTCAGCGTCGAGGCCGACGCGTGGTACATGCGCTTGAGCCGCTCCGGGTCCGGGACGCGGGCCTCTTCGGTGAAGGCGAAGCCGTTGACGGAGTCACCGCGGTAGGTCGGCAGGGTGACGCCGTCGCGGGTCTCGGTGTCCTTGGAGCGCGGCTTGGAGTACTGGCCCGCGATGCGGCCGACCTTCACGACGGGCACGGAGGCCGCGTACGTCAGGACGGCGCTCATCTGGAGCAGGGTCTTCAGCTTGGCGCGGATGTGGTCGGCGGAGACGGCGTCGAAGGCCTCGGCGCAGTCGCCGCCCTGGAGCAGGAACGCCTCGCCACGGGCGACGGCTCCCAGACGGGCGCGCAGCTGGTCGCACTCGCCCGCGAAGACGAGCGGAGGATACGACTCGAGGTCCGCGACGACAGCGCGCAGGGCCTCGGCATCGGGGTACGAAGGCTGCTGCGCCGCGGGAAGGTCTCGCCAGGTCGCCTTGGCGGCGAGGGCGTGGGTTTCAGCGTTCACGGTCACCTCGTACACATTACGTCGTCATTCGCCGTGTCCGGCCGGACGCCCACCTGGTGAGACGGTGTCGTTCGAAGGTTCGGGGGCCGGGGATGAACGGAATGCAAGGTTCACATGTCGGAAAAAGTCAGATGCAGCGGAACGGAGCGCCGGTGGGCTAGGGTGCCTCCCATGTACGCGCACGCCGACCTGAACTGGTGGTGGCCCGCTCCCGGCGGCCCACTCCCCTCGCGTACCCACTGACACGAGCGAAGCGAAGGCCGCCCCGAGGGGCGGCCTTTTGCGTGTGCCGACACGGGCCGCCCCTCCCTCCGACACCCCACCGGAAGGACGCCCCATGACCAGCACCGATTTCGACCTCGCCCGGCTGCTCGACGACTCCGCCCCGCCCTTCGCGCTGCTGCGCCGGCGGACCCCGGGTCGCGACCACGACACCGTCGAGGTGCTCCTCGGCCCGGTCCACGAGGCCGAAACCCTCGCCGACCTGCCCGTACGGGAGCTCCCCACCCTCGCCCTGGTCCCCTTCCGGCAGATCCGCGAGCGCGGGTTCGACGTGCGCGACGACGGCACGCCGCTGGCCGTGCTGGCCGCCGAGGAGGCGTACGAGATCCCGCTCGCCGCCGCGCTGGCCGGGCTCCCGGACCACCCCGTCCGGGTGGACGACGGCGGCTTCGACGTCCCCGACGAGGAGTACGCGGCCACCGTCGACCGGGTGATCCGTGAGGAGATCGGCCGCGGCGAGGGCGCGAACTTCGTGATCCGGCGCACCTACGGGGGCCGGATCGACGGCTTCGGCCGGGCCGACGCGCTGGCCCTGTTCCGGCGGCTGCTGGAGGGCGAGCGGGGCGCGTACTGGACGTACGTGGTCCACACCCCGGACCGCACCCTGGTCGGCGCCAGCCCTGAGGTCCACGTGCGGATGTCCGGCGGCACCGTCGTGATGAACCCGATCAGCGGCACCTACCGCTACCCGGCCTCCGGCCCGACCGCCGATTCGCTCCTCGCCTTCCTCGCCGACCGCAAGGAGACCGAGGAGCTGTCGATGGTCGTCGACGAGGAGCTGAAGATGATGTGCACGGTCGGCGACATGGGCGGCGTGGTCGTCGGCCCCCGCCTGAAGGAGATGTCCCACCTCGCGCACACCGAGTACGAGCTGCGCGGACGCTCCTCGCTGGACGTCCGCGAGGTGCTGCGGGAGACCATGTTCGCGGCGACCGTCACGGGCTCTCCCGTACAGAACGCCTGCCGGGTGATCGAGCGGTACGAGAGCGGCGGCCGCGGCTACTACGCGGGCGCGCTGGCCCTGCTCGGGCTGGACGCGTCCGGCGCGCAGACCCTGGACTCCCCCATCCTGATCCGCACCGCCGACATCGCCCCGGACGGGGCGGTGCGGGTGCCGGTCGGGGCCACCCTGGTCCGTCACTCGGACCCGCTCGGCGAAGTCGCCGAGACCCACGCCAAGGCCGCCGGGGTCCTGGCCGCCCTGGGCGTACGGCCCGCCGCGCCCCGCCCGGCCCCCTCCGGCGGGACGGCCCGGCTGGCCGACGACCCCAGGGTGCAGGCGGCCCTCGCCTCGCGGCGGGCGGACCTGGCGCCGTTCTGGCTCCGCATGCAGGAGCGGCCGGCGGACGCCGGCGGGCACGCGCTGGTGATCGACGCGGAGGACACCTTCACGGCGATGCTGGCCCACGTGCTGCGGGTGGCCGGGCTGGAGGTGACCGTACGCCGCCACGACGACCCCGGGCTGCGGGCCCTCGCCCTGGCCTGGGACGGCCCCGTCGTCCTCGGCCCGGGGCCGGGGAACCCGGCGGACGCGGCCGACCCCAGGATGCGGATGCTGCGCGGGCTGGCCCGGGAGCTCCTCACCTCCCACCGCGGGGGGCTGCTGGGGGTGTGCCTCGGGCACGAGCTGATCACGGCGGAGCTGGGGCTGCCGCTGGTGCGGAAGGCCGAGCCGGCGCAGGGGGCTCAGGTGACGGTCGACCTCTTCGGCACGCCGGAGGTGGTGGGCTTCTACAACACGTACGCGGCGTCGTGCGACGCGGACGCGGAGGCCGAGCTCGGGGCGCACGGGGTGGAGGTGTCGCGTGACGCCGTCACGGGGGAGGTCCACGCGGTCCGCTGCGCGGCGCGGGGCTTCGCGGGGGTGCAGTTCCATCCGGAGTCGGTGCTCACCCTGCGCGGGGCGGCGGTGCTGTCCACCCTGGTCCGCGCGGTGGCACCCGCCACGACCGGTCCGGCGTAGCCGGGTCCTCGGGGGGCCGTGTCCCGGGGCCCTGTCCCGGGGCCCTGTCCCGGGGCGGGCCCGGAGGCCGAGTGCGGGCCGTTGCCCTGCGGGGCTGGTCCCCTACCCGCCCTTCGCCCGTTCCCCGGGCTGCGCCCGGACCCCGGTACGGCGCTACCGCGCCCGCGCCTCAAACGCCGGCGGGGCTGATTTCAGCCTCGCCGGCGTTTGAGGCGCGGGGTCCGGGGCGGAGCCCCGGGGGCCGGGGCCGTTCAGGGCCCGGGAGGAACAAGGGTGTTGTCGGAGCGGCGCCCCGCCAGATAGTCCGCCACGTTCAGAACCGTCGCATCGACGATCTGCCCCACCGCGTCCAGCGTGTAGTACGCCTGGTGGCTGGTCACCACCACGTTCGGGAAGGTGATCAGCCGGGCCAGGGTGTCGTCCTCGACCGCCTCCAGGGACCGGTCCGTGAAGAAGACCCCGGCCTCCGCCTCGTACACGTCCAGGCCCACCCCCGTGAAGCGGCCCGCCCGCAGCTCCGTGACCAGGGCCTCCGTGTCGACCAGCCCGCCACGGCTGGAGTTCACGAGGATCGCGTCGTCCCGCATGGCCTTCAGCGCGGCCGCACCGACGATGTGGTGCGTGGACTCCAGCAGCGGCACGTGCAGGCTGATCAGGTCGGCGGACGCGAACAGCTCCTCCTTGTCCACGTACGCCATGCCCAGCTCCACGCACGCCGGGTTCGGTGCGAGGTCCCAGCCCAGCAGGTTCATGCCGAAGCCGTGGGCGATCCGGGTGAACGCCTCTCCGATCTTGCCGGTGCCGAGGACTCCCGCCGTGCGGCCCCGAAGGTCGCGGCCCATCAGGCCGTTCAGGCGGAAGTCGAAGTCGCGGGTGCGGTTGGAGGCGCGGACGATCCGCCGGTTCACGGCCATGGCCAGGGTCCAGGCGAATTCTGCCACCGCGTACGGGGAGTAGTACGAGACCCGGCTGACGGTCATCTGGAGCTGCCGGGCCACGTCCAGGTCGATGTTGTTGAAGCCGGTGGAGCGCTGCGCGATCATCCGGGTGCCGCCGGCCGCCAGGGTGTGCAGGACCCGGCCGTGCAGTTCGGCGTTGACGCTGGAGGAGACGACCTCGTACCCGGCGGCGATCGGCGCGGTGTCCTCGCCGAGGAAGACGTCCAGGCAGCGGATCTCGTGCCGGCCGTCGAAGCGCTCCTCGAAGGCGCGCTCCAGGAGGGGCTTCTCGTCGGCGGTGACGCCGAAGGCCAGGATCTCCACGCTCGCTCGCTCCCCACAGGTAGGCCACGGGTCGTTTCGTCACGATACGACCCGTGGCCGCCGTCCGCAGGAGCCGGCGCCGCCGGCTGCCGGGTCAGCCGAAGAAGACCCCGACCTCCTCGTACAGCGCGGGGTCGACCGTCTTCAGCTTCGCGGTGGCCTCCGCGATCGGCACGCGGACGATGTCCGTCCCCTTCAGCGCGACCATCTTGCCGAAGTCCCCGTCGCGCACCGCGTCGATCGCGTGCAGCCCGAAGCGGGTGGCGAGCCAGCGGTCGAAGGCGCTCGGGGTGCCGCCGCGCTGGATGTGTCCGAGGACCGTCGTACGGGCCTCCTTGCCGGTCCGCGACTCGATCTCCTTGGCCAGCCACTCGCCCACGCCGGACAGCCGGACGTGCCCGAAGGAGTCGCGGGAGACGGCGTCCTTGAGGACCAGGTCCCCGTCCTTGGGCATGGCGCCCTCCGCGACCACCACGATGGGCGCGTAGCTGGCCTTGAAGCGGGAGGTCACCCAGGCGCAGACCTGCTCCACGTCGAAGCGCTGCTCGGGGATGAGGATGACGTTGGCGCCGCCCGCCAGCCCGGAGTGCAGGGCGATCCAGCCGGCGTGCCGGCCCATGACCTCGACGACCAGGACCCGCATGTGGGACTCGGCCGTGGTGTGCAGCCGGTCGATGGCCTCGGTGGCGATGCCGACGGCGGTGTCGAAGCCGAAGGTGTAGTCGGTGGCCGAGAGGTCGTTGTCGATGGTCTTCGGCACGCCGACGCAGGGGACGCCGTACTCCTCGTAGAGCCGGGCGGCCACGCCGAGGGTGTCCTCGCCGCCGATCGCGACGAGCGCGTCGACCTCGAACTTGGCGAGGTTCTCCTTGATCGCACGGACGCCGTTCTCCGTCTTGAACGGGTTGGTGCGCGAGGATCCGAGGATGGTGCCGCCGCGCGGCAGGATGCCCCGGACGGCGGGGATGTCGAGCGGGACGGTGTCCCCCTCGACCGGCCCCCGCCAGCCGTCCTTGAAGCCGACGAACCCGTATCCGTACTCCTGCGTGCCCTTGCGGACGACGCCCCTGATCACCGCGTTGAGTCCGGGGCAGTCGCCGCCGCCGGTGAGCACTCCGACCTTCATGGAATCTCCCTTCGCCATGACGGTCACGCTAGTGGTGACACAGGTCACAGCAAGGGGACCGGGGAGCGCAATTCCGGTGAAAACACGGGGCGTTGCGTACGCCCCGTTCACTCGTACGGGGAGCCCGGGTGCAGGTAAGTACGACGTACGAACGGGTTACGCGTCGTCGAGCCCGCGCTCTATCGCGTACCGGACGAGCTCCACCCGGTTGTGCAGCTGGAGCTTGCCGAGGGTGTTCTGCACGTGGTTCTGGACCGTGCGGTGGGAGATCACCAGCCGCTCCGCGATCTGCTTGTACGAGAGCCCCTTGGCCACCAGCCGCAGCACCTCGGTCTCCCGGTCGGTCAGCTGCGGGGCCTTCGGCTCGTCGGGGGCGGCCGGCGCCGGGTCGCTGGCCAGGCGCCGGTACTCGCCGAGGACGAGTCCGGCCAGGCCCGGCGTGAACACCGGGTCGCCGGCCGCGGTGCGGCGGACCGCGTCGATCAGCTCCTGCGCCCCGGCCGACTTCAGCAGGTAGCCGGTCGCCCCGGACTTGACCGCCTCCAGGACGTCGGCGTGCTCGCCGCTGGCCGACAGGACGAGCACGCGCAGCGCGGGATCGGCGCCGACCAGCTCCTTGCAGACCTGCACCCCGGGCATGCCCGGCAGGTTGAGGTCGAGGACCAGCACCCGGGGCGCCGCGGCGCGGGCCCGGCGTACCGCCTCCGGCCCGTCGCCGGCCGTGGCGACCACGTCGAAGCCCGCGGCGGCCAGGTCGCGGGCCACCGCGTCCCGCCACATCGGATGGTCGTCGACGACCATCACCTTGATGTCCTGGAGCTGGAGCTCGCTGCCGGCGTCGTTCACTGGGTCCTCCCCCTCGGTACTTTCAGTTCCACTTCGGTGCCCTGTCCGGGGACGGACACCAGCTCGGCGCTGCCGCCGAGGTCGCGCAGACGTCCGCGGATGGACAGGGCCACGCCCATCCGCCCCTCGCCCTCCGCCTGGTCGAGCCGGCCGGCCGGGATGCCCGGGCCGTCGTCCCGCACGGTCACGATCACCTCGTCGCCCCAGTCCTCCACCAGGATCCAGGCGCTGGCCCCCTCCCCGGCGTGCTTGCGCACGTTGTCCAGGGCCGCGCCGACCGCCGCCGCCAGCTCCCGCGCGGCGGGCACCGGCAGCACCACGGGGGTGCCCGGCTCGGCGAAGCTCACCCGGGAGCCGGCGTGCGGGGCCAGCAGGGAGCGCAGGTCGATCTCGGCGCCGTCCGCCTCCGCGGAGTCCTCCACCTCGTACGTGTCCACCAGCGCGCCGAGCGACTCGTCGCGCGAGACCCGGGAGGGCCGCACCAGCCCGCTGGAGACCAGCGTGCGCAGCGCCACCTCCTGCTCGCCCGCCATCCGCCCGAGCTCGGCGGCCTCGCCGCCCAGCTCGGTGCCGCGCCGCTGGACCATGGCGAGGACCTGGAGGACCCCGTCGTGGATGTCGCGGGCGAGGCGCTCCCGCTCGCGGGTCGCGGCCTCGATCTCCAGGGCGCGGGCGAGGGTGGCCTCACTGGCCCGGGCCACCTCGACGACGTAGCCGATGGCGATGGAGGCGACCCAGACCAACAACACGTTGTGCAGGGCGTCCCGGGTGGGGTCCCCGCCGTGGATGACCAGGTTGGCGGCGGCGACGAAGGTAGAGGCGAAGCCGGCCCAGCGCCAGCCGCCCTTGAGGGCGAAGGCCAGGACCGAGCCTGCGGTCCAGATGCTGGGGAGGGTGGGGCCGCCCTCCGTGATCCGCTGGTGGGTGTCGGCGATCGGGGTGAGCAGGATGCCGGTCAGCGCGACGGCGAGGTCGGCGACGAGGAAGCCCCGGGTGCAGCTGGCCGCGTTCGCCACCCGGCGGTGGGTGACCAGCGTCCAGAGGGCGAGGAGGGCGAGGTAGCCGACCGCCACCCGGGGCTGGTCGAACTTGCGGTGGGCCGCCGCGAACAGCAGGACCGCGTAGACCATGGTGAGCAGCCGGTACACGGTCAGGGCCCGCCACAGCGGCTGCTCGACCGACATCCGTACGACGCGCTCGCGCTTCGCCATCTCCCCCACCCGCCCCGGTCCCGCGGGCCCGGCCTCCCCGGCCGCGCCCGCCGCGCGCGCTACTCCGCGCCCGTCTCTCCCTTGGCCTTCTCGGCCTCGGTCTCGGCCTTCTCGGCCTTGTCCGCCTCGGCCTTCTCCGCCTTGGCCGCCTTGTCGGCCGCCTTGACGCTCTCCTTGGCCGCCTTCTCCGCCTCCGCGATCTGCCGCTTGGCGGCCGTCGCGTAGATGTCCACGTACTCCTGGCCGGAGAGCTTCATGATCTCGTACATGACCTCGTCGGTCACCGAGCGGAGGATGAAGCGGTCCCCGTCCATGCCCTGGTAGCGGCTGAAGTCCAGCGGCTTGCCGATCCGGATGCCCGGACGCATCAGCTTCGGGACCACCTTGCCGGGCGGCTGGATCTTCTCGGTGTCGATCATCGCGACGGGGATCACGGGAGCGCCGGTGGCCAGCGCCACCCGGGCCAGACCGCCCGGCTTGCCGCGGTAGAGGCGGCCGTCGGGTGAACGCGTCCCCTCGGGGTAAATACCGAACAGTTCCCCGCGCTCGATGACCTCGATGCCGCTCTTGATCGCGGCCTCGCCCGCACCGCGCGCGCCGGAGCGGTCCACCGGGAGCTGGCCGACGCCCTTGAAGAAGGCCGCCGTCAGCTTGCCCTTGACCCCCGGGGAGGTGAAGTACTCGGCCTTCGCGATGAAGGTGACCTTCCGGTCCAGTACGGCCGGCAGGAAGAAGGAGTCGGAGAAGGACAGGTGGTTGCTCGCGAGGATCGCCGGCCCCTCGGCGGGAATGTTCTCGAGGCCCTCCACCCACGGCCTGAAGGCGAGCTTCAGGGAACCCCCGATGGAGAACTTCATTGCGCCGTAGATCAACTCGAAAGCCTTCCTGTGTCTGTCGAACAGACCATATCCCGTGGGCCCGCGCGGAGCGCCCGACGGCCCTGGTCGGTGTCATCCCGGTCGCGTACGGTGAAGTCACACAGCGCAACGCACCCCCCACCCTTCGAAGGAGACCCTGGTGCCCGTCCTCCCTGGAGCAGAGCCGTTCCGCCACGAGGGCGGAGAGGTGGGCGTGCTTCTCTGCCACGGCTTCACCGGTTCGCCTCAGTCGCTCCGGCCCTGGGCCGAGTACCTGGCCGAGCGCGGGCTGACCGTCTCGCTTCCGCTGCTGCCCGGACACGGGACGCGCTGGCAGGACATGCAGCTCACCGGCTGGCAGGACTGGTACGCGGAGGTCGACCGGGCGCTGCGCGAGCTGCTGGACCGGTGCGAGCAGGTCTTCGTCTTCGGGCTCTCGATGGGCGGCGCGCTGACGCTGCGCCTGGCCGCCCGGCACGGGGACGCGATCAGCGGGATCGTCCTCGTCAACCCGGCCAACAAGGTGCACGACCCGCTGGCCGTCGCCCTTCCGGTGGTCAAGCACTTCATCCGGTCGACGCCGGGCATCGCCAGCGACATCGCGAAGCCGGGCTCGGCCGAGGTCGGCTACGACCGGGTCCCGACGAAGGCCGCGCACTCGCTGCGGAAGTTCTTCCAGCTCGTGGACACCGAGCTGCCGCAGGTCACCCAGCCCGTGCTGCTGCTGCACAGCCCCCAGGACCACGTGGTCCCGCCGGTGGACTCGGCCCGGATCCTGTCCCGCGTGTCCTCGACGGACGTCACCGAGACCCTGCTGGAACAGAGCTACCACGTGGCGACGTTGGACCATGACGCGGACCGGATCTTCGCGGACAGCTACGCGTTCGTCGGGCGGCTCGCGAAGAGTGTCGGCAGGGAGGGGGCGGCCAGCGGTGGCTGAGCACGAGGAGTCCTCCGGGGGCGTGCCCCCGCTGGACGAGGAAGCGGCGTGGGCCGCGATCGTCGCCGGGTACGGGCAGGAGCCCCCGGACCCGCCGGGGACCAGGCCGTTCCGGCCGATCGAGAACCTGATGCTGCCGGAGGAGGACGTGAAGCCCGAGCCGAAGGCCCCGGCGGCGGCCGAGCCCGCCCCGGAGCCCCAGCCCGAGCCGAAGCCGGCGCCGAAGCCCGAGCTGGGCAGCTCGATCACGTTCGCCCCGGGCGTGGGCACACCCGTACCGACCCCGACCCCGGGCCCCCGGGACCACACCCCGGCCGAGCCGACGGACGAGGGCCACTTCGTCCCGCCGGAACCGGAGCTGCCGGAGGCGGACACGACGGCGAAGTTCGCCTGGCTGGCGGTGATCGGCGGCCCGGTACTGCTCCTGCTGGCGGTGCTGTTCCAGTGGGACATGACCTGGTGGCTGACCACCCTCGGCATCGGCGGCTTCCTGGGCGGCTTCGCCACCCTGATCGCCCGCATGTCGGGCGACACCGACGATGACGACGACGACCCGGGACGCGGCGCGGTGGTGTAGCCCGCAGGGCCCACAGCGCGGGCCCGCCATCTCCCCCGCGAGGGGGCGGGGCGGGTCGGCGCCTGCCCACCCGCCTCCCACGGTGCGGGTGGGTCGGCTGGGGGCGGTAGCCCCTCGGGCGGTCTCAGAGCAGGTTGGGGGCTTCCCGTCAGTCCCATCGTCCTTCCGGTTCGTGCCGGCCTGTCAAGGGCGCTCCCTCCGGTCG
>NZ_JBIVEG010000059.1:0-16343 GCF_044747545.1 Streptomyces sp. NPDC090077 | reverse complement strand
CGCGCCCACGACGCCACGGTCTTCATGGTGCTCCACGCCGCCCTCGCCGCCCTCCTGCACCGCCTCGGCGCCGGAGACGACATCCCCCTCGGAACCGATGTGGCCGGCCGCGACGACGACGCCCTGGACCGGGCCGTCGGCTTCTTCGTGAACACGCTCGTCCTGCGCACCGACCTCTCCGGCAACCCCACCTTCGAGCAACTCCTCGACCGCGTCCGAGACACCGACCTGGAGGCCTACACCCACGCCGACGTGCCCTTCGAACGCGTCGTCGAAGCCCTCAACCCCACCCGCTCCCCCGCCCGCCACCCCCTCTTCCAAGTGATGGTGTCCCTGGACAACACGCCGGCCATCCCGGCCGCAACGCTCAAGGGAGTACGGGGGGCCACCGAGACCGGCAGGCTGGCCTCGGCGAAGTTCGATCTGATCTTCGACCTCGCCGAACGGCACGACGCCCACGGAGCACCAGCCGGACTCACCGGCGTCATCGAATACGCCACCGACCTCTTCGACCAACCCACAGCCCACCTCCTCGCCCGCCGGCTCGAACACGTCCTCACCACACTCACCACCCACCCCGAACTTCCCATCGGACACATCGACGTCCTCACCGACAACGAGCGCCGACAACTCACCAACCTCAACGACACCACCACCCCACCCGCACCACACGCCACCGTTCCCGAACTCTTCGAGGCACAAGCCGCCCGCACCCCCCACGCCATCGCCGTCCGCGGCCACGACGGACACCTCACCTACGCCCAACTCAACGAACAGGCCAACCGACTCGCCCACCACCTCCGCACCCACGGAACAGGACCCGAGGACTTCATCGCGCTCGCCCTCCCCAGATCGGTGCGGTTCGTGGTCGCACTGCTCGCGGTACTGAAGTCCGGCGCCGCCTATCTGCCGATCGACCTGGAGTACCCGGCCGACCGCATCGCGCAGATGCTGGACGACGCCCGCCCCGCTCTGGTCCTCACGGAAACGGCGACGCAAGGCCGCCTGCCGGCGACCGCCACTTCCGCGCGCCTGGTGCTGGACGAGCTCGGCGCGGCCGTCGCGCGGTGCCCCGCCACCGACCCCGTGCACGACGCCCTGCGGCCGCACCACCCCGCGTACGTCATCTACACGTCGGGATCCACGGGCCGGCCCAAGGGGGTCGTGGTCACCCACGCCAACCTCACCCATCTGGCCGCGGCCTACGAGAAGGCGCTGCTCGGCTCGGGGAAGCCGTTGAGGATCGGCGCCATGGCGTCCTTCTCGTTCGACTCTTCGACCACCGACATCCTCGCCATGATGTCCGGGCACGAGCTGCACGTCCTGGACGAGAACATCCGGCGGGACCCGGACGCCCTCGTCCGCCATGCCGCGGCGTACGGGATCGACATGCTCAACATCACCCCGACCTACGCACGACAACTGCTGGCGGCGGGGCTGCTCGCCGAGGACCGGCACCGTCCGGCCGTGCTCTGGATCGGCGGCGAGGACATCGGCCGAGACCTCTGGGAGGCGCTGGGCACGTACGCGGACCTGCGTGGCTACAACTCGTACGGACCGACGGAGTGCACCGTGGACGTCCTGTACGCCGAAGTCCGCGGGGAAGGGACCCCCACCCTCGGCAGGCCGCTGCCCAACACCCGGGTCCACGTCCTCGACGCACGCCTGGCCCCCACCCCGACCGGTGTGGCCGGCGAGCTGTACGTCTCCGGGGCCGGGCTGGCGCGCGGCTACCTCAACCATCCCGAGCTGACCGCCGAACGCTTCGTCGCCGACCCGTTCGGCGCGCCGGGCGAGCGGATGTACCGCACCGGGGACCTCGTACGGCTCCGCACCGACGGCACACTCGAGTATCTGGGGCGCGCCGACCGCCAGGTGAAGCTGCGCGGGTTCCGCATCGAGCCCGGCGAGGTCGAAGCCGCGCTCGTCTCGCACCCGGCGGTGGCGCAAGCCGCGGTCGTGGTCCGCGAGGACCAGCCGGGCGACCAGCGGCTGGTGGCGTACGTCGTACTGGAGGAGACCCACCGGTCCGGGGACGTCAGTGCCGCGGAGCTGCGCGCCCACGTCTCCGCCGGCCTGCCCGGCCACATGGTGCCCGCGGCGTTCCCCGTCATGGAAGCGCTGCCCCTGACCGTCAACGGAAAGCTGGACCGGGCTGCCCTCCCGGTACCGGCCCACACGGTCGACGGTTCGGCGCGGGGGCCCCGTGACCATCGGGAGGACCAGCTGTGCGGAATCTTCGGGGAACTCCTCGGCTCGTCCCGCATCGGCATCGACGACGGCTTCTTCGACCTGGGCGGCCACTCCCTCCTCGCGGCACGACTGGTCAAGCGGATCAGTAACGAGCTGGGGATCGACGTGTCCGTCCGGGATGTCTTCGACACTCCCACGGTGGCCGGGCTGCTGGACGCTCCGGGCGATCGGGACGCGCGGAGGGAGAACTCCCTGCGCACCCTGCTGCCGATCCGGGCGGGCGCCTCGCACAGCCCCCTGTTCTGTGTGCATCCGGTGCTCGGGATGAGCTGGTGCTACGCGGGGCTCGCGGCCCACCTGGAGCCCGTGACCGGGCTGTACGGTCTGCAGACCCGGGGACTGCTGGAACCGGAGCGGCTGCCCACGAGCATCGCCGAGATGGCCTCGGCCTACCTCGCCGAGGTGCGCACGGTGCAGCCGACGGGTCCGTACCGTCTGCTCGGCTGGTCTTTCGGAGGTCTCGTCGCGCATGAGATGGCGGTACGGCTCCGCGCCGCCGGCCAAGAGGTCGAACTGCTCGCACTGCTCGACACCTACCCGGGCCACGGTGACGGAACGGGAACAGGAACGGGAACGGGCGCCGACTGGGACGAGGTGCTCTCGGACCTGCTCGGCGAGGGTGCGGACGTGGCGGGGGTGCTCGCCGAGTACCCCGTGCGGCCTGACGATCGTGTGCTCGCCGACCTCGTCGTGCGCGAGAACCCCGCGCTCGCCGCTCTCGAGCCGACGCGGATCGCGGGGCTCGCCCGTGCGGTCGCCCGGCACATCGAGCTGATGGACCACCACACCCCCGGGTGCTACGACGGGGGCGTCGTCTTCTTCCGGGCCACTCGCTCCTCGGACAGACTGGCGCCACCGTCCGTGAATGCCGCATGGCGGTCCCACGTGCTCGGTGACATCGAGATCCACGAGGTGGACAGCTCCCATCTGGGCATGGCCCAGCCGGCCCCGTTGGCGCACATCGGCCGGGTGTTGCGGCAGATCATCCGGGAGGAACCGTCCTGAATCGCCGCAGGAGCCCGCGAGCAACCTGCCTCCTGGACGCGATGGGACGCGTCCGGGGCCGCACTTTCACAGAGGAGATCGAGGTATGAATCCATTCGACGACCAAGACGGCGAGTTCCTGGCGCTGGTCAACGACGAGGGCCAGTACTCGCTGTGGCCGGCCTTCGCCGATGTCCCGCCGGGCTGGTCGGTCGCGGCGCACCGCGGCAGCCGGCAGTCCTGCTTGGAGCACATCGAGAACCATTGGACCGACATGCGCCCGGTGAGCGCCCGCGGCGGCACGGGAACGGCGGACCGGTGATCCTCTCAGGACCCCGGACTCCGCGCCGTGCCTCTCCCTTCGTCCACCGCGTCTTCGAAGCCCATGCGGCCCGCCGCCCCGACGCGCCGGCGGTCACCGACGCGACGGGCCGGTACACGTACGGGGAGCTCAACGCGCGGGCGAACCGGTTCGCTCACGCCCTGACCTCCCGCGGTATCGGCCCTGGCTCCCTGGTCGGGGTGTGTCTGCACCGCTCGGTCGACTTGGTGGTCGCCGTCCTCGGGGTGCTCAAGTCGGGTGCGGCCTACGTGCCGCTCGACCCGACGTACCCCGCGGAGCGGCTGCGCCTGAACGTCGCCCAGCTGCCCGCCATGGCCCATGTGGTGGCCGCGGAGGAGACGGCCCGGCTGGTCGCCCACGCCGGTGGCGAGGTCCTCACCTTGGACGCCGCCATGGCCGAAACCCACGACCGCGCGCCGGAGGGTGATCCTCGTCCCGACCTCGCCGCGGACGCACCGTGCTACGTGGTGTTCACCTCTGGGTCGACCGGCACGCCGAAGGCGGCCGCCGTCCGGCACGAGGGATGGTTCAACCTGCTGGAGTCGCTGGCCGCGTCGTACGGACTCGGTGCGGAGTCGTCCAACCTGGCCGTCAGCTCGTTCGGGTTCGACATCACCCAGCGCAGCCTGCTGATGCCCCTGTTCACCGGCGCCACCCTGCACTTGCTGCACAGCCGCAGATTCGACGTGCTGCTCGCCCGCCGGCTCATCCGCGAGTTCGGTGTGCGCACGCTGCACTGCGCTCCCAGCACCCTCTACCTGCTGGTCGAGGAGAACGATGAGGCCCAGATGGTTCCCCCCTTGGAATCCCTGCGGCTGCTGTTCTGCGGGGGCGAGGCGCTGTCGCCGGGACGAATCTCCCCCTGGGCGCGCGGCCCGGGCCACCGCTGTCGTCTGGTCAACCTGTACGGAGTCGCCGAGTGCAGCGACGTGTCGACGGCGCACGAACTGCACGACTGGGAGCGGTACATGACCGACGGAGTGCCGGCAGGGCTTCCGCTCGCCAATACCGACGTGTACGTCCTGGACGGTGATCTGGCGCCGGTGACACAGTGCGGGACCGGCGAGATATGCGTGGCGGGGCGCGGTGTCGGTGCCGGATACCTCAATGCCGACCCGGAGAGCCAGAAGCGGTTCACCCACCTGGACACGTCCCACGGACCCGTCGAGCTGTATCGCACCGGGGACCTCGGACGGATCGCCCCCGATGGTGAGTTGCTCTTCGTCGGGCGGGTGGATTCCCAGGTCAAGGTGCGGGGCATGCGCGTCGACCTGGGGGACGTCGAGACGGCGCTGCGGACGCTGCCTGATGTCGCCGACGCCGCGGCCGTCACCACCGGCGGGGGCGAGCTGATCGCATACGTCGTACCGGCGCCCGCAGTACGGCTGGACGGCCGGCTCGTGCGGATCGCACTCCGGGCTTCCATCCCAGACCACATGGTCCCGCAGCACATCGTCCCGGTGCCGGCGTTCCCCCTCAGCCCCAATGGAAAAGTCGACCGGACGGCTCTGACCCGTCTGGCACACAATTGAGGAACTCTCTTGATCACTGAGCAGATGCACCACATTTGGGCCGAGGTCCTGGGCCTGGACGACTTCTCCGACGACGACGACTTCTTCGTGCTGGGCGGGCACTCCCTGCTGATGGTGCGCATGCAGGCGCTCATCAAGCAGCACCTCGGCGTCGAGGTGCCGATGGACGAGCTCTTCGAGCGGCCGACGGTGGCAGGCGTCTGCGCCTATCTGGAGAGCGGAGCGTCCCTGTGATGCCGTCTTCCGCCGCCTCTCCCTTGGTCCGGTCCTTCCGGGACATCACCGCGTCGATCCGGTCGGCGCCCGAGCGTCCGGTCGTCACCCTGTTCAGCGGCGGGCTCGACAGCACCTACCTCCTGCACCGGCTGCGGTTGGCGGGCGCCTCGAACGTGCACGCCGTCAGCGTCGGTCTCGACGTGGACGAGCGGCACGACGCCAAGGAGCAGATCGCGGCCAAGCTGGGCGCCACCCTGCTCGTGGTCGATGCCCGGGAGCGGTTCGCGGCCGACTTCGTCCGGCCCGCCATCGCCGCGCAAGCGGTGTACCTCGGCACTCATCCCATCAGCTCCTCGCTCAGTCGGCCCCTGATCGCGGCGGAAGCGGTAGGGGTAGCCGACCGGCTCGGTGCGGGGCTGCTGCTGCACACGGCGAACCGCTCGCAGAACACCCTCCGGCGACTCAACGGCGCCTTGGGCCTGCTCGGCTGGCCCGGCCGCTACGGCAGCCCGTACGACCTGGACCCGGTGGACCGCGCGCAGAAGATCCAGGAACTGAAGGAGGCAGGGGTCGACGAGTTGGACGGCCGTACCGTGAGCGGCGACTCCAACCTGTGGTGCCGCGAGTTCGAGTCCGGCCTCCTGGACGATCCGGAATCGCACGCGGTGCCGGAAGAGTTGTACCGCTGGAGCAGACGTCCCGACGCGGATACCACCGGCGTGGACATGGTGGAGGTGGCGTTCCGGGCGGGAGTTCCGGTGGCGCTCGATGGTAGGGCGCTCCCGCTCACCGAGCTGATCGCCGAGCTGAACGTGCGCGTGGGCCGCTACGGCATGGGCCGCTACAGCGGCCTGGAGCACCTCGACCATGGGGAGAAGGTGCTGGAGATCCGCGAGATGCCGGCGGCCTGGCTGCTGCTGCGCGGCTACCGGCTCCTGGAGAACGCCGTGCTGGACGCGGAGACGCTGCGGGAGAAGATGCCCCTCGAGCAGCTCTGGGTCCGCGAGGCCCTGGAGGGCCGCTGGTACGGGGAATTGCGGGCCGCCGTACAGGCCTTCATCGATGTGTGCGCACGCGACATTACGGGGTCGGTGCGCTGGCGGCTCTCGCCCGGTTCGGCGGAGACCCGCTCGATCGTCGCCGAGCGCCCCCGCTACCTGCGGGACCGGGAGTCGTGGGAGCGCATGTCGATCGCGGCGGAGGTCGCATCACACCGGCCCGCGATCTGAGCGACCGCTGCGGACGCCAGGCAGCAGGGACGGGCCCTGCCGGAACCGACAACTCCGGCAGGGCTCCGCCGTCTCCCAGCGCTCCGGGTCCAACCGTGCGGACCCGTCGTACAGGGCGGTTACCCGGCCCAGCAGGTAGGGGCTGTAGGCGACGGTGCTGCCCGCCGGGACGTGGTGGGGTTCTGGGAAGATGTCCGGCTGGACGGCTGGTTCCCGCTGCCGCGCCGGATCACGACCCCTGGCGACTCCGTCACGGCCCTCGCTCCCCTCGACCTCGGGGCGGGCTCGGCTCTGCTCGCGTCCGCGGGCGGCACAGGGTTGCGCTTGTGGGACCTACCGTCCGGCGAGGCGGTTCACTCCCTGCTCACTGCGGCGCCAGTGACCAATCTGGTGACCGGCAACGGCAATGTCCTCCACCTCGGCGGCCCGTCGGGCCTCGCAGCCCTTACTCTGCCGAGCAGCCGAGGAAGGCGATGCCGACCGAGGGAGTGAGCTTCGCGTGGCAGCGTAGTGCGCGGCCACGAAGACGTTCTGCCGGTCACCAACCGCAACAGGTGCATTCCTTCCGCCGCGTCGACGCCAAAAGGGGTCCGTACCGTTCACAGCGGGTATTCATCTCGTCTGTCTGCCTGCGCACGTGCATTGGGGGGTATGGATTGACCTCTGTCCAGAACAACGACCAGCGGCTTCTCGACCGGATCCTGGACGACCAGCACCGACGGCTGGCCCCGCACAAGGGGCGTGACGACTTCTTCACCTTCTTCGCCGCCGACAAGGCGCTACAAGACTGGGACCTCGACAACGACGAGATCCTCGACGGAATCGTCGACGGCGCACACGACTGTGGAATCGACGGCATCTGGTCCTTCGTGGACGGGCGCTACGTCACAGCCGACGCCCACGAGTATCTGACGACACGAGCCGGCACGATCGAACTGGTCGTTCTCCAGGCCAAGACGTCCGCCGGATATCAGGAGACCGTGTTCGAGAAACTGCACTTCCACCTGCCGACGCTGCTCGACATGAGTCGCGATGAAGACGACCTCGGATCGCACACCAACGCGAAACTCCTCGAACGCACCCGGCGTTTCCTGCACGTGCTGGAGAACCTGGCCGCCTCGTTCCCGCAAGTGCGTGTGAGGGTGATCTACGCCAGCAAGGCCGCCGAGGGGCCTCATCCCAATGTGAAGGCCAAGGGGGACCGTCTCAGGCGAGAACTCGCGAAGATCACGTCCGACACCGAGGCCACGATCGAGTACCTGAGCGCAGCCGACCTCCGTGAGCGGACTGCCCGTGGCGCGAGGGCCGTAGCTCAGCTCGTCTTCTCCGAAACGCCCATGAGCACCTCTCTCGGTGAGGGTTACGTGTGCCTGGCGCGGCTCGACGAGTACTACCGGTTCATCACTTCGGAGAACAGGGCGCTCCGTCTGGAGCTCTTCGAGTCGAACGTGCGGGACTACGCGGGTTCGACCGCCGTGAACAACGCCATCGGCAACACCTTGAGGTCGGGGACGGGTGAGGACTTCTGGTGGTTCAACAACGGCGTCACCGTCGTCGCCGACGCGGCGCAGATCGCAGGCAAGAAGATCGTCGTCAAGGACCCGCAGATCGTGAACGGGCTCCAGACGAGCCATGAGGTCTACAGCTACTTCCAGTCCGGCGGTCAGCACCGGGACCGCTCGCTCCTGGTCAAGATCGTGGTCGCACCGGAGAACGGAACGGCACGCGACAGGATCATCCGCGCCACCAACAGCCAGACGCAGCTCCCCGCCGGCGCCCTTCGGGCGACCGAGCCCATCCAGAAGGACATCGAGGAGAGCCTCACGCACGGCGGCGGCTACTACTACGAGCGCCGGGCCAGCTACTACCGCAACCTGGGCTTTCCCGTCGATCAGGTCGTCTCGATGGCCCGGCTGGCACGCGAGTTCACGGCCTTCGCGCTGCGCGAACCTCACACGGCGCTGAGGCACTCCGAAGCCCTGCTCCTCGACGACAAGCACTACCAGCAGATCTTCTCCCCCCGAGTGGACCTCGACCTCTACCGCCTGTCCCTCGACGTCCACACACGGATCCGCCACCACCTCAACGCATACGCACAGGACAGGCCTCTCCTCGGGGAGACCGTGGAGAACTGGCTCTACCCACTCGCCGGCGTGTCTGCTTTCGCCCTCACCCGCCTCCGCCGGCCCACCCACCGCGACCTGCTCAACATCGACCTCGATCACCTGACGCCCGAAGTCATGGACCGTCTCGTGGGAGTCCTCGACCAGAGCTTCAAGGCAGCCCTGCGCAACAACAAGGCCGGCGGGGTCGACAGGATCGCCCGAAGCCCCGAATTCACCAACCGCATCCGACAGTCCGTCATCAGCCAGAGCCGCTTCCACATCGAACACTGATCCACTTCTGCCCCACCTCCCCGCCAGCAAAGGTTGCGCCTTGGCCGAACCGGCCTCTGGGTGCCTCACAGACGCGCCACAGAGGCAGAAGGCGGGGCCTTCTCCCCCTCCTCACGATTTGCGACGTGCGGCTGAAGGCCGGGGGCCCGTTGGCGTGTCCGCAGCGGGTCACCCCTCAGAACCCCAGAACCCCCGACCTCCTCTGGGATCCGCTCCGCCCCGGCGGCGGGCAACTCGGCCGCATCCTCCACCGAGACCCGCACGAACGGAGCCGAACCGAGCTCGCCTCGGCCAGTGGGCCGAAGCCGGGGCGAGGAACTGCACCGAGGCGAACAGGGCAAGCGCCGCCTCAACACTCTCGCCCTGTGCGTTCTCCCTCGGTTGGTCGTCCTGGGCTGCTGGTCAGGGCGTCTCGGGCCAGCGGAAGGGACGGGATTCACCAGGGGCGAGTCGCATGGCCAGGGCGTCGGTGAGTACTGTCCCAGACCGGGGCTCGTCCGTCGTCGTCGCGGGCGGCTCGATACCGGTCGCCCGGTAGAGGCGGATGCGGTGCACGGTGAAGGCGTCGCAGACGTGGGCGCAGTAGGCCTCCGTCCCTGTGCACAGGGCCCTGTGCGCGCCCCACGCACAGGCGGCGCAGAGTGCGACCCAGAGGGCCTTCGCAACGAACCCGGGCAGTAGGAGGGCCCACGCGGCCGCGGCGAGCACACAGATCAGGGCCTGGGTCCTGCCGAGCACTCGGGTGGCAGAGGCCATCAGACGGTCACGGGCGGCCGTGTCGAGGCATTCGACGAACGGGCCCCAGCACACCGGCAGATCGAAGCCGTAGTCGCGCCGGATCTGCTCGCAGACGCCGACAAGTGCATTCCCCACCGAGGTCGGCCGCATGTCCGCCGCGCGCCTCGGGTAGTGGGACCAGCTGCGCAACGCCCTGTCGCGCCGCCAGGCACTCTGAGCCTGCCACGTGACCAGTGCCTCCGGACCGTAGTGGGACGGCGGGACAGCCTCACGGCTCCGGGCGTCGAGGGCCGCACGGCGCCGTGCGTGCCGGGCGGTGCGGTGCCGCGCGTACGCGACGACCGGAGCGGATGTGCCCCATCTCCCGGCCAGCACCTCCAGCACGGGCGAAGCCACGGCCGAGAGCGCGACACCGGACAACAGCACCGCCGCCACGAGCGCGGCCGCCAGCACGGCAGCGCCCGGCGCTCCCTGCTGCGCGACCTGGCATCCCGCCTTCGCCAAGTAGCCGGGCTTCACGCAGGCGTGTCCCGGGCCGCCGCGCTGGTGCAGGTGGATCAGGGCTCCTGAGAGCCACAGGAGCAGCAGGGGACCGCTCATCGAAGCCGTCCAGCGCTTGGCGAGCGGCTCCACCATCCCCTTGACGAGATCACCCACCGGGCAGCACCGGCTCGAAGGCCTGATGGGGGTGGTCCGGACAGCAGTCCTCGTCGTACGGCGCCTTCGCGTCGCCGGTCGTCGCCCGCGCGCACCCCGGCTCCGGGCACTTCCAGGCGTACTCGGCTCTGCCCGAGCCAGGGAGCCTGCCCAGGATCGGCTGACGGACCTGCGTATCGGCCCCCTCCGGGCGGAACGCGACATGGGCTTCCGGGCCGGGCCCGCGTGCGGCGTCACCGGGCAGCGGCAGTCCCCGGCCGTGGTGGACAAAGGCCGCCCAGCGCACGGGGTCCTCGGCCCGGGTCCGGGTCGCCGGGGTGCCGCCGCGCCGGCGGGCACGCTCCAGCATGCGCAGTTGCGCTTGGCGCAGGGCTTCGGCGGGCGCGAGTCCGTCGAGGTTCAGGAAGTGGTGGTACTCGGTCATGAGCTGCGCGGTGTCAGCGTCGCCCACGGCCCACAGCGAGCCGACGACGGCGGCGGCTCCGCGCGAGGCGAAGGCCGTGGCCAAGCTCAGGGCCTCGTCGTAGCGGGCGCCGGGTACGGCCGTGGCGCATGCCGAGAGGACGACGAGGCTCCCGGGCCCGGGGCTCGTCACGCGGGTGCCGTCGGCGAGCAGTCGGCCGGCGCTCAGGCGCTGACCGCCGGCGAGCAGCAGGTGCGAGTCGGCGGCGGGCACGCAGGTCCTGGCATGGCAGGCGAAGTGGGCCACCGGCGGGCGGGGGCCGCCTGGACCGGGGTGCAGGGCGTTGAGGACAGCCTGAGGGGTGGCCGGGCTGCTGCCGGGCTCTCCCGAGCTGCCCAGCCGCGTCCCCTTGGCGTAGTGCCAGCGGTGGATGTCGTCCGCCTCCCGGCGGGCGTGGGGAAGGTCACGGAGCGGGTCCGTCACGACGAGGCCGCCGCCGTCGAGAGGGGCGAGGGTGCGGGCGGCGAACCATTCCAGGGCCCGGGCGGACGGGGCGTAGGTGATACCGAGGTCTTCGAGGGCGTACCGGTGGCCCCGGCTGCCGTCGGGCAGTCCCACCTTGCGCCGCGCGGCGTGCCAGGGGACGAGGCCGAGCACTCCGGTGGGGACGAGCACGACGCGGGGGACCATGCTCCGGCGCTCACCGTCCTGCGGGAGGAGGTGACCGGCCAGATCGCGCATCGCCGCCGTCCACGCCCAGTCGCAGACGGCCCGCAGGGCGCGCCCCCAGCCGGTGGCAGGGGCGTTGTGCGGGTACCGCAGACGGTGGTCGTGGGCGCGCACGAAGGTGCGTAACGCGTCGGCCCGGACGTGGAGCGAGGGCAGGCGCAGGGCCGAGACGGTGCCGGCCCGGTGCAGCACCAGGGCCCAGCCGGACCGCTCCCCGTCGCCGGGGAGCAGGTGCACCACAGCGTCCGCGCCGATCTCCCGGCACAGCTCGGCCGCCCTGTCCTGGGTCGTCGTCCCCGTGAAGTCGCCGACGACGGGGTCGGTGTCCGTGGCACCGCAGAGCGCTTCGAGGACGAGGGGACGCAGCTCTGCGGGTACCGGCGCGCGGGGCGGGGCGGCCGAGCCGGCGGTACGCAGGACGGCGGCGCTCCCTGGGGCCTCTCCGCGGGGTGCCGGCTCCACGGCCCGCAGCCACCGGGCACGCAGTCCGTCCAGGCCGAGCGAGCCCAACTGCCGCGCGACCGGAACCGTTTCGGTGGCGGCGCGCAGGGCGAGGGCGCGGGCCGATTCGACGACTGCGAAGGCACGGTCGGGTGCCCCATCCTCCAGGAGCCAGGCGGCCAGCTCGCAGGCCGCGTCGAGGTTACGGCGGGCGGACCGGTGGGCGTGGCCGGGATCCGGCTGGCCGAGGAGCTCCCAGAGGTGTTCGTCGAGCGCCTGTCGGGCTAGCTCGCCGCCGCCCGCCGGATCCCCCGAGATGCGCCGCAGGCGGGCACGTTCGAGGAGGACGGACGGGTACGCGTCCGCGGACAGCCGGTTCGCCAGCTCGTCGAGCCTGGCGTCCAGCGCTTCGGCCCTCGCCCCGCGCAGGGGCGGGTCCTCGAGGAAACGGCCCAGCCGGCGCAACGTCCCGCAGAGGAGTACGACCGCTTCGGCCTCCAGCTCGGGGGCCGTCCCGGCGATGCCGCCCGCCTCCTCGAACAGCTCCGCCGCAGCGGTCAGCGAGTCGATCGACGTGTTTGGGAAGAGGGCGAGGAGCGACCGCCCGAGGCCGACCAGTAGGAGGGCGTACGCAGGTGTTCCCGGACGCGAGAGCCGTCGTGCGACCGTCAGCAGGTCGCGCGCGGCCTCGGCGTCGGAGCGAACGCCGAGCGTCTCGTGCCGGGACAGGCAGTAGGCCGCCAGGTCGTGCAGTGCCCCGGGCAGCAGCCCGCGGTCGCGCAACTGCCCCACCGCGGCGATGCCGCCCGCCACCGCGCCGTCGAGGGCCTCAAGGTCCCCGCTGCACAGGAACTCGGCGTGCAGCGCCGGCGCCCGCTCGGCGGCCCACCGCGTTCCACCGAGCAGCGCGCGGGAGGTGCGGAGGTCGTCGGCCGCTCCCGTGAGCTCGTGGCGGCGCAGCAGTGCGGCCCCGAGATGGGAGCGCAGCTCCGGCGTGTCGGGGTGCGTGTCGGGGAGGCGGCGGAGGGACTCGCCGAACGCGTGGACGGCGTTCTCCACGTCCGCCGGCGCGCCGAGGGCGTCGTAGCGCATGCACAGGGCGTTGCCGAGCACTGCCTGCCAGGTGACGGCACGGTCGCCCACCAATGCTCCAGTCCGATCGAACACGCTCGCCGCCATGGCGTGCTCGATGGCGGGACCGATATCGGAGGAATCGCCCGAGCGGGCGAACCGGAGGGAGAGGGCGCGGGCGAGGTCACCGTGGGCGGTGTCCCCAAGGCTGTCGGGATCGGCGAACCGTACGGCCTGCTCCAGCAGTTCGACGGCCTCGTCCAGGTCTTCCGGACGTAACGTGCGCTCGTACCGTATGAGCAGGATCAGGCCGAGGGAGGAGCGCGCCCGGCGCTGGCGGACCCCGTCCGTGCCGTCGCGGAGCTCGCTGCGGCATTCGGTCTCCAAGGCCCGTCGGCCGGCGGCGTCGTCAGTGTCCGCGTCGGACGATCCGTAGCGGGAGAGCACCAATGGGGGACACACCCGGAAACCGGCCGGGCCCAAACCGTCCCTTGCGATCTTCTCCGGAGTGCCGTCGAGGAGACTCTGGGCCAGTCCGATCAGCTCGGCGTCGTCCTCGCCCGGGTACGCGTGGGCAGGGTCGTAGAGAGCCCGGCTGACCATCAGGGACTCGTCCGCCGCGGGCCACAGGAGCCGGGCCTCCGTCCCCGGGCGCAGGACCAGGGAGGTGTCCGCCTCGGCAGGGGTAGCGCCCGCGCGCTCGGGGCGGGGCCGTGCCGTCACCGTCTCCGCCACCCGCAGGGCCAGAGCGGCCCACTCTTCGGCGGGGGCGTCCCGCGACGGGACCGCGGAGGGGCCCCACAGGCCCAGGACCAGCCGCTCGATCGCGGCGTACACCTCGTCACTCACGGCAACAGCCAAGCAGGAAACATGGCGCCGCGCGAAGCATTTGGCCAAGGCCGCGAAGTTAAGCGGGAGCGGGGTGTGTCAAGCGTGTTGGCGGGACTGGCGGTTGTCCCGGTGAGAGCAGCGGGACCTCTGGTAGGAGGGGTGATCCGTCAAGATCAGTCCGACTCTCCGAGGCCGCGTCGCGTTGTCAGTCTGTCACCAGCACTCCCGTAAGGGCTTCAACCGCAGCCAATGGTGTCTTCGCCCCAGGTCACCTGGGTGAGCTGACCAAGTACCTGCCCGTCGAGCTCGTCGACGCCGTGCTCGACGAGCTCGGAGCGGTCGAGCGTCGGTTACGGACCCTGCCGTCGCGCGTGGGGGTGTACTTCCTCGTCCTGGCCAGCCGCCGCCGCAGCGGCAACTGCGGGGCACCGACGTTGCGTACGCCTCGCACCGCCCGCGCCGTGGAGCCGTCCGCCTCCCCGGCCTTCGTCAAGGCGGTCCAGGCCGGACTGGCGGCGCCAACGGGGCGGAGTCCGGGGCTCCATGAAGTCGCCCGGAAGGGTGGTCATTGCGCCGATCCGCCCCCGGACGGTGGCCGGGATTAGTAGCGTGCCGCCGGTCGGGTAGTCGTACGAGCACGCGGAGACGGGGCGGCATGAACACGGTCGAGAGCTACTGGGACAAGACCGACGACGAGCTGTACGCCCTGCTGGGGGCGGAACTCCTGGGCGAGGGCCTCGGCCTGTCGCCGGAGGACGAGGAGAGCCACCGGGAGTTCGGCAGGGAGTGGTTCGCGGACAAGCACGCCGATCTCCAGCGCCGGATCTGCCACCACGAGAAGGCTCAGGCCTTCCTCGGCACGACGTCGACGGACCGGCTCATCGACGCCTTCACCGTGCAGGAACTGATCGCCGACTTCGCGGGCGACGCCAGGACCGCCGTCCTGATCGCGGTGCTCGTGGGCCGGGTCGGGCTTGGCGTGTTCTGCCGCAACGCCCCGGCGCCGGAGCTCTCCGCGTGAGCGGCGGGAGCCTCGCCTTCCAGCAGTATGAATTACTGAACGTCACCCGGACCCGGCAGTTCGCCCAGATGCGCGAGCGGCTGACAGAGCTGGGGGACGACCGCGGACTCCAGGAGCTCGACACAATGATGGCCGAGTTTGGTGCCACCGGACCTCAGTCCCCGGACAACCCCATCGGCGAGTTCCTTGCGGAGCTGGCCCGGGAGACGAAGGACGCCCTGGCCGACCTCGGGGCGAGCCGCACGACCCTGGACGACGTGTGGGCCGTGACCGTCAAACGCGACGCATTCTCCGCCCGTATGACCCGCTTCATCGACGACTCGGGACTCGTCACCGTCTCGGATGCCACCTTCAGCCTGTGCGGACTGTACGCCCAGGCTCTGGGGCTCGCCGGGCAGCGCGGCCCCGAGCCGCAGGTACTGGCCGGGCTGCTGCGCTACTACAACACACAGCAGCGGGTCTTCGGGATCGCGGGGAAACTGGAGATCCGGCTGGAACCGGCGGCCACGCAGCAGGCCGCCCTCCTGCAGTACCTGGCCGCGCAGTTCGTCCTGGCCCACGAACTCGCGCACTACGTCCTGGGGCACCCGTCCTCGGTGAGCGCCTTCGCACCCGACGAGTACCTGCCCGTCTGTTCCGAGAGCCACCAGCTGGAGGCGGAGGCAGACCTGCACGCGCTGCGGGTCGTCCGGCGCGCGTGCGAGCGGCTCTTCGACGGTCTGCCGCCCGGGGGCGGGGAGGCCGCTCTCGGGGCCGTCGGATCCGCAATCGGGATGCTGGCCGTGCACGTCACCGAACGGGCGCTCTTCGTCCGTCGGGGCGCCAGCCATCCGCCCGCCCGGCAGAGGGCGGCCGCGCTGCTGCGGGAGATGACCCTCCAAGAGCGCAAACTCGCCGAGGATGCCTTCGACCTGGCCCTGGCGGTGACTGAGGCCGCCTCCGGTTTCGGGGCGGGAGCCGTCTCTTTCACCCCCGGGATGTTCGGGTCGGCACCCGTCTACACCCCGCTCGACCCCTCGTACCTGAAGACCATCGAGGTCTGCGACGCGCTCCAGTGCCGCTCGCAGGAATGGTACCTGAGCCTCTTCGGCCAGGCGGGCAGCCAGCTCGGCGAGCCCTGGCTCTCGGACGGCGCCCGGCTCGCCGCCGAGGGCGATCCGGCGGGGGCCCTGCGGACGTGGGGCGTGCCGAAGGGGGACATCGGCGCCCTGTGTGATCCGGAGCAGCCGCTGACCTTCTACGCCCTGTACAAGAAGCTGCGGGCCTCCTTCACCGCCCGCAGGATCCCGGATGACCGGCTTCTCGGCTACCCGATCGCGGCGGCGGAGCTGGTCGGCGAACCCCTGGGCGGGGAGACCGCCAGGGCCCCGGCCGACAGGGCCTAACTTGACTCTGAAGCTTCTGTAGATCGTCAAGTTGTAGGAGACGGCCCGGGTGTGCCGCTGAATGCACTGGTCAGGTGGTGGTAGACCTCGCGCGCGACAAAGCGCTTGAGGCAC
>NZ_JBIVEG010000058.1:0-18873 GCF_044747545.1 Streptomyces sp. NPDC090077 | reverse complement strand
GCCACCCGAACCGGCCCCGCCCGGCAGGCCGCCGGACGGAGTCCGGCGCAGCGGCGCGAAGCCGGTAAGGCCGCCCGCGGCCGCACCGCGCAAGCGGCGCGTCAAGAAGGGGCGGCGCGTCAAGAAGGGTGCGGCGGGCGGCCGCCCAGGCGGGAGACCGCGTCGGCGGCTGCGCGGCAGCCGGCCCGGGCGGCCTCCGCGGCGGTCGCCCCCGCGAGGCGGGCCGCCAGGAAGCCCCCCGCGAAGGCGTCCCCGGCCCCCGTGGTGTCCACCGTCTCGGCCGGCTCCGCCTCGACCTCGGCGGTGATCCGGCCGCCCTCGGCGACGAGCGCCCCGCCCGCGCCCCGGGTGACGACCACCACCGGCACCCGCCGGCTGAGCTCCTCCGCCGCCCGCGCCGGCTCCGGGACGCCCGCCAGCAGCCGGGCCTCGTCCTCGTTCGGCAGGAGCACCCCGGCCCCCGTCACGGCGGCCAGGAACCGTTCGGGGCCCAGCTCGGCCAGGAACCCCGCCGAGGCCGGATCGACGCTGACCGGCACCCCGTGCGTCCGGGCGGCCCGCAGCGCGACCAGGGCCAGCTCCCGGCTGCACTCCGAGAAGAACAGGTAGCCCGACAGGTGCAGGTGCCCGGCGCCGTCCAGCAGGGCGGGCACCCAGTCAGCGGGGCACAGCCGCAGCGAGGCCCCGCTGTCGGTCAGGAAGGTGCGCTCCGCGTCCTCGCCGACCAGCGCCACCACCGTCCCGGTCGGTTCCGCCGGGTCCACCACCAGCCGGGGCCGTACCCCCGCGTCGACCAGCGCCCGCTCGTGCCAGCGGGCCGACTCGGAACCCACCCGTGCGAGCAGGCGCACCTCCGCGGTGCCCGCACGGGCCGCCCAGCAGGCCGCGTTGGCCCCGGCCCCGCCGGGGAGGGTGCGGATGCGGGCGGCGGTGTCGGTGGCCGGGGCCAGGGGCTCGCTGTGCACCGCCACCACGTCCGTCACCACGTCGCCGACCACGAGCAACGCCCCCGGCAAGGCCCCCGGCAGGACCTCCGGCGCCGCCGTCATGCGCGCGCCGCCCAGGCCCGCGCGATCCGGGCCCCGAGCCGCACGTTGCCGCGTACCGCGGCCAGGTTCGCCTCCAGCGAGGCACCGCCCGTCGCGCGCACCAGGAACCCCAGCAGGAACGGCGTCACCGCCTGCCCCGTGATCCCCCGCTCCCGGCACTCGGCCAGGGCCTCGGCCAGGACCCGGTCGTGCAGGGCCGGATCCAGCTGTTCCGCCTCCGCCACCGGGTTGGCGACCAGCAGCGCCGACTCCGGCCCGCCGACGGCGTCCTGAGCGGCCATCACCGCCGCCACCTCCTCCGGGTCCTCCACCGTCCAGTCGACCGGCTCTCCCGAGTCGGCCAGGTAGAAGCCGGGGAAGCGCCGCGTCCGGTAGCCGACGACGCCGACCCCGAGCGTTTCGAGGCGCTGGAGCGTGGCCGGCACGTCCAGGATCGACTTCACCCCCGCGCACACGACCGTGATCCGGGTCCGGGCGAGCAGCGACAGGTCCGCCGACTCGTCCTGCGAGAGCGTCCACTCCCGGTGGACGCCGCCCAGCCCGCCCGTGGCGAACACCCGCAGCCCCGCCCGCGCGGCCAGGAGGGCCGTCGCCGACACGGTCGTCGCCCCGGTCGCCGCCGTCGCGAGGGCGGGCGCGAGGTCCCGGTGGCCCAGCTTGCGCACCCCCTCACCGGCGGCGATCCGCTCCAGCGCGGCCTTGTCGAGACCGACCCTCGGGACCCCGTCCAGCACGGCGACGGTCGCCGGTACGGCGCCCTCCGCCCGGACCAGTTCCTCCAGTTCCAGCCCCACCTCCAGATTGCGGGGGCGCGGCAGGCCGTGCGCGATGATCGTCGACTCCAGGGCGACGACGGGCCGGTGCGCGGCGACCGCCTCGCGCACTTCCTCGGACAGGACCGGTCCACCGGACGAGGGCGCTGTTGCTCTGTGCTGTGGCATGTCCCCATCCCTGGCACGGGATTCGCGCCCCCAAACACGCCCCTCCCGCTCCGGCGCGAACCTGTCCGAGTAACGTGCCCGGATGGACACCCGGAGCTTCTACGACGAACTCTCCTCCCGCTACGACCTCATGTACGCGGACTGGGACGCGAGCATCACCCGTCAGGGCCGTGCTCTGGACGCCCTGCTCAGGGCTTCGCTGGGCCCCGGGCCGCACACCGTGCTCGACAGCGCCTGCGGGATAGGCACCCAGGCCCTGGGCCTGGCGGGCCTGGGCCACCGGGTCACCGGCACCGACCTCAGCCCCCGCGCCGCCGCCCGCGCCGCCCGCGAGGCGGCCGCCCGCGGTCTGGAACTGCCGTTCGCGGCGGCCGACATGCGCGCGCTGCCCTTCCCCGACGCCTCCTTCGACGCCGTCGTGTGCGCCGGCAACGCGCTCCCGCACCTGCTGACCGCCGAGGACGTGGACGCCGCACTGGCCGAAACCCGCCGGGTGCTGCGCCCCGGCGGGCTGTTGCTGCTCTCCACCCGCCCGTACGGCGAGCTGCGCCGGACCCGTCCCGCGAGCCAGGCCCCGTACGTGCGGACCGGGCCGGAGGGCCGCACCGTCACCTTCCAGCTGTGGCACTGGCACGCGGACGGCGAGCGCTACGACGTGGAGCTGTTCCAGCTGCTGCCGTCCGGGGAGACCTGGAACACGCGGACGTCGACCGCCACGTACTGGGCGCTGACCGAGGAGGAGACGGCGCGGTACGTGCGGCACGCGGGCTTCGGCGAGCCCGTCTGGCACGCCGCCGCGGAGACCGGCTTCCACCAGCCCGTTCTCGGCGCGCGCCGGCCGGTGGTGCGGACGCGCTCGACGGAGTGACGCGTCGGACGCGCCCGCGCTGGACGCTCTGGTCACCGCGCCGGCGGGGGCGGCGGCCCTAGGCTGACGCACCATGAGCACCAGTGATCACAGCGCCCCCGCCTCCTTCGCCGTGTCCGTCGCGGACGTACCCGACGCCGAACTGGAGGCCGAGGAACTCGATCCCGCGCAGATCCTCTCCGGCACGCCGGTCGTGACCGGCAAGGTGCTGTGGGAGTCGGCGGACGGCACGCAGATCCGGGGGATCTGGCAGATCACCCCCGGGGTGGTCACCGACACCGAGGCGGACGAGCTGTTCGTGGTGGTCAGCGGCCGCGCCACCATCGCGGTCGAGGGCGGCGCGACCTTCGAGGTGGGCCCCGGCTCGGCCTGTGTGCTGCGCGAGGGCGACCGGACCACCTGGACGGTCCACGAGACGCTGCGCAAGGCCTACCACATCAACTGCTGAGGCCCCCCGGCTTCGCCGGCTCCGGGTGGCGGCGGGCGGTGAACAGGGCGAGCGCCGCCATGGGCAGCAGCAGCGCGGCGCCGATCGCGTTGAGCCAGCCGTAGCCGGCCAGGGACATGACCAGCCCGGCGGCGGCCCCGCCGACCCCGGCGGCGGTGTTCATCGTCAGGTCGCTCAGGCCCTGTACGGCGGCCCGTGCGACCGGGGGCACCGAGTCGGTCAGCAGCGCCGAGCCGGAGACCAGTCCGGCGGACCAGCCGAGCCCGAGCAGGAAGAGGCCGGCCGTGGTCTGGGCGTGGTTCGCGCCGGCGGTGCCGGCCAGCAGGGCGGCGAGGGAGAGCAGCCCGGCCGCGAGCCCGATCACGGAGAGCCGGCCGAGGCGGTCGGCGAGCCAGCCCATGACGGGGGAGAAGGCGAACATGCCCGCGATGTGGATGCTGATCACCAGGCCGACGAGGCGCAGGTCGGCGCCGTGGTGGCCGAGGTCCATCGGGGTCATCACCATGATCGAGACCATGGCGGTGTGCGACACGGCGATGGTGAGCAGGGCGAGCCCGGCCCGTGGCGAGGCCTTGACGGCGGCGACGCCCGCGCGCAGCGAGCCGGCCTGACGGGACTGCCCGGCGGGCCCGGCCAGCGCCCGGGCGGTCAGCAGCGGGTCGGGCCGCAGGAGCACGGCGATCAGTGTGCCGGTGAGGACGAAGACGGCGCAGGCCCAGACGAAGGGCCCCGCCGCCTGGGGTATGGACGTGTCGGCGAAGCTGTAGCTGGCGGGGGCGGAGAGGTTGGGGCCGAGCACCGCGCCGATGGTGGAGGACCAGACGACGAGGGAGATCGCGCGGGCGCGCCGGTCGGGCGCGGCGAGGTCGGCGGCGGCGAAGCGGGCCTGGAGGTTTGCGGAGGAGGCGGCGCCGAAGGCGGCCATGCCGAGCATCAGCAGCGGGAAGTTCCGGACCACGGCGGCCAGGACCACCAGGGCCGCGCCGGCCGCGCCGATCGCGTACGCCACCACCAGCCCCGGCCGGCGTCCGCGCCTGGTCATCAGGGCGGCGAGCGGCAGCGAGACCAGGGCGGTGCCGATCACGGCGGCGGTGGAGGCGAGGCCGGACAGGGCCTCGGTGCCGCTGATCTCGGTGGCCAGGACGGGGGCGAGGGCGATGCTGATCGGCACGCCCAGGCCGCCCAGCACCTGCGAGGCCATCAGCACCGCGGACGTGCGGCGCTGGAGCCGGGGCAGGTCGGCCGCCCCGACCGGCGCGGCCGCGCCGGTGGTGCCGGGGGAGGCGCCCTCGCCGGACGCCCCCTTCGCGGGGGGTCCGGCGGGACCGGACGGGACGGGGCCTGGTGCGGCAGGAGTGGTCACGGCGGCAGTTTCCCACTGCGGGCCGCGCGGGGAAACCGGGTATCGCGGCCCGGCTCCCCACGGCCACCCGCTGTCACCGCCGTGCCGGAAGCCGCAGGTCAGAAGAGGGGCTGTGGGAGTACGCCCTCCAGCGCGAGCAGGATCCGCTTGGTTTCCACACCACCGCCGAAGCCCCCGATCCCGCCGTCGTTCTCCACCACGCGGTGGCAGGCCACGACCACGGGCAGCGGGTTCGAGCCCATGGCGTTGCCCACGGCCTGGGCCGCGCCCGGCTGCCCGGCGCGGGCGGCCAGCTCCCCGTACCCGACGACCGACCCGTACGGCACCGAGCGGTCGAGCTCCAGCAGCACCTGGCGGTTGAAGCCGGAGCTGAGCCGCCAGTCCAGCGGCAGCTCGAAACGCCGCAGCGAACCGGCGAAGTACGCCTCCAGCTGGCGTATCGGCTCCGCGAGCAGCACCTCCTGGCCCGGGTCCGGCCGCCAGGCGTCCGCGCCGAGCCGGGAGACCAGCGAGCCGATCATCCGGCCGGCCCGGTCCGGGCGCGCGTGGAACTCGACCCGGACCAGCCCCTCGGGGGTCGCGGCGAGGAGCAGGGGGCCGATGTCACTGGGGACGACGGTCCATTCGAGGTGCGGCCCGCGGGGCCGCTCGGTGCTGTCCACGACTCCACGGTACGGCCCGCCGCCGACAGCGCGGACGGGCCGGGCCCCGCTCCCGGCTCAGAAGCCGATCACGGCGTTCCGCACCACGTCGGGGGCGTTCGTGATGATCCCGTCCACGCCCATGTCCCGGACCTTGCGGGCGGTGGCGGCGTCGTCCACGATCCAGGTGTCCACCTCCATGGCCCTGCCGTGGGCGCCGGGCAGCCGGTGCACCGCCGCCACCCAGTCCGCCGAGATCGTCGTGTGCCACGGGTTGATCCGGTCCGTGAACTCCGCGTAGCGCGGCAGGTCGGCCACGGCCGGGGTGCCCAGGAAGGCCGTGACCAGGTCGGGGCGCAGACCGTGCACGGTCTTCACGGAGTCGGCGCTGAAGCTCTGCACCACTAGGCGCCGCGCGACGTGGTCCCGGTCGAGCCAGCCCAGCTCGTCCAGGAGCTCCAGCGTCTCCTCCTCGATCCCGGGGTAGAGCTCGGGCTTCTTGATCTCCAGCAGCAGCTTCTGCCGGTTCTGCCCGACCCGCTCCATGTACTCGCGCAGGGTCGGCACCCGGGCGCCGGCGAAGCGCGGCGCGAACCAGCTGCCCGCGTCCAGCCGCCGGATCTCGGCCGCGGTGAAGTCCCTGACCCGCCAGGGCGACCGGCCGGGGAAGACCTGCTCGGCGTCGGTGGTGCGGGCGAGGGTGTCGTCGTGGACCACCACCAGCTCGCCGTCCCTGGTCCGCTGGACGTCGTTCTCGACCCAGTCGAAGCCCAGCCGCCCGGCCAGGTCGATCGCTTCGAGGGTGTTCTCCGGGGCGTACGCGGAGGCCCCCCGGTGGGCGTACACGACGGGGCCCAGGACCCCGCCCGCGGCCCCGGGGGAGCCGGGGCCCGGTGCGGGGGCGGCCGGGGAGGCCGTCCCGCCGAGCACCGTGAGGGCGAAACCCAGGATCGCGGCGGCTGCCGCGGTGGCGGGTCGGACGTACATGTGCGTTCTCCTCGGGTCGTGAGCCCTGGTCCTGCGTCAGACGGGTGCGGAGCGGGAGCCGTTGCCGCGGCGCGCTTCACGGCGGAGCGTTCACCGCGATCATCGGCAGGAAGATCACCGGGACGCCACCGAACTACGACAAACAGACCGGAAAGGAGGAGATCCGCTCCGCCCGCCGGACCTGTGGGAGGGCCCGGGGGGCCGGTGGAAGGGCGTGAGTGTCAGTGCGGGGTCGTACGGTGGACTCATGCGGCCCGTATCGAAGATCGAACGCACGGTGGCACCCTTTGAGGTCGTCAGCCCGTACCAGCCCAGCGGTGACCAGCCGGCGGCCATCGCCGAGCTGGAGAAGCGCATCCGCGCAGGTGAGAAGGACGTCGTGCTGCTCGGTGCGACCGGCACGGGCAAGTCGGCGACCACGGCGTGGATGATCGAGAAGCTCCAGCGCCCCACGCTGGTGATGGCGCCGAACAAGACGCTGGCCGCCCAGCTGGCGAACGAGTTCCGCGAGCTCCTGCCGAACAACGCCGTCGAGTACTTCGTCTCGTACTACGACTACTACCAGCCCGAGGCCTACGTACCGCAGTCGGACACCTACATCGAGAAGGACTCCTCGATCAACGAGGAGGTGGAGCGACTGCGTCACTCCGCGACCAACTCGCTGCTGACCCGCCGCGACGTGATCGTCGTCGCCTCCGTGTCCTGCATCTACGGCCTCGGCACCCCGCAGGAGTACGTGGACCGGATGGTCCCCCTCAAGGTGGGCGAGGAGATCGACCGGGACCAGCTGCTGCGCCGCTTCGTCGACATCCAGTACACGCGCAACGACCTGGCCTTCACCCGCGGCACCTTCCGGGTGCGCGGCGACACCATCGAGATCTTCCCGGTCTACGAGGAACTGGCCGTCCGCATCGAGATGTTCGGCGACGAGATCGAGGCCCTGTCCACCCTGCACCCGCTGACCGGCGAGGTCATCAGCGAGGACCGCGAGCTCTACGTCTTCCCCGCCAGCCACTACGTCGCCGGCCCCGAGCGCATGGAGAAGGCGATCACCGGCATCGAGGCCGAGCTCGCCGAGCGGCTCGCCGAGCTGGAGAAGCAGGGCAAGATGCTGGAGGCCCAGCGGCTGCGCATGCGCACCACCTACGACCTGGAGATGATGCGCCAGATCGGCTCGTGCTCCGGCATCGAGAACTACTCGCTGCACATGGACGACCGCGAGCGCGGCTCGGCGCCCAACACCCTCATCGACTACTTCCCCGAGGACTTCCTCCTCGTCATCGACGAGTCGCACGTCACCGTCCCGCAGATCGGCGCCATGTACGAGGGCGACGCCTCGCGCAAGCGGACCCTGGTCGACCACGGCTTCCGGCTGCCGTCCGCGCTCGACAACCGGCCGCTGAAGTGGGAGGAGTTCCTGGAGCGGGTCGGCCAGACCGTCTACCTGTCGGCCACCCCCGGCAAGTACGAGCTCTCCCGCGGCGACGGCTTCGTCGAGCAGATCATCCGCCCCACCGGCCTCGTCGACCCCGAGGTCGTGGTCAAGCCCACCGAGGGCCAGATCGACGACCTCGTGCACGAGATCCGCACCCGGGTGGAGAAGGACGAGCGGGTGCTGGTCACCACCCTCACCAAGAAGATGGCCGAGGACCTCACCGACTACTTCCTGGAGCTCGGCATCCAGGTCCGCTACCTGCACAGCGACGTGGACACCCTGCGCCGCATCGAGCTGCTGCGCGAGCTGCGGGCCGGCGAGTACGACGTCCTGGTCGGCATCAACCTGCTGCGCGAGGGCCTCGACCTGCCCGAGGTGTCGCTGGTGGCGATCCTCGACGCCGACAAGGAGGGCTTCCTGCGCTCGGGGACCTCCCTCATCCAGACCATCGGCCGAGCCGCCCGCAACGTCTCCGGCCAGGTCCACATGTACGCGGACAAGATCACTCCGGCGATGGAGAAGGCCATCGAGGAGACCAACCGGCGCCGCGAGAAGCAGATCGCCTACAACACGGCCAACGGGATCGACCCGCAGCCGCTGCGCAAGAAGATCAACGACATCGTCGCCACCATCGCCCGGGAGGAGCTGGACACCGAGGAGCTGCTCGGCACCGGCTACCGGCAGGCCAAGGAGGGCAAGGGCGCCAAGGCGCCGGTCCCCGCGCTCGGCGGCAGGGCCGCTGCCGCCGCCCCGGCCAAGGGGAAGGGCGGCAAGGGGGCCAAGGCGGCCGCGGCCGCCGCGCCGACCGACCGGCCCGCCGCCGAACTGGCCGCGCTCATCGAGCAGATGACCGAGCGGATGAGGGGAGCGGCCGCCGAGCTCCAGTTCGAGGTCGCCGCCCGGATCAGGGACGAGGTGGGCGAGCTGAAGAAGGAGCTTCGCCAGATGAGGGAAGCGGGCCTCGCCTGACCGGGGGGCTGTCAGTAGGGTGTGGAAACGCCGCAGGTGCACGCTGCGGGCCCTGAGGGGCGGGCTAAGGAGAGGGGAACGCGCGTGACGGTCAACATGACCAAGGGTCAGGCCATCAGTCTGCAGAAGCAGGACGGCGGCACGCTGACGGCGGTCCGGATGGGCCTCGGCTGGCAGGCGGCCAAGCGCCGCGGGCTGTTCGGCTCGCGGACGCGGGAGATCGACCTGGACGCGTCGGCGGTGCTCTTCGCCGACAAGCAGCCGGTGGACGTGGTGTTCTTCCGGCACCTGCAGAGCGACGACGGCTCGGTCCGTCACACCGGCGACAACCTGGTCGGCGGCGTGGGCCAGGGCGGGGACGACGAGGCCATCCTCGTCGACCTCCAGCGGGTCCCCGTCCACATCGACACGATCGTCTTCACGGTGAACTCGTTCACCGGCCAGACCTTCCAGGAAGTGCAGAACGCCTTCTGCCGCATCGTCGACGAGACCAACGGCCAGGAGCTGGCCCGCTACACCCTCGACGGCGGCGGCCAGTACACCGCGCAGATCATGGCGAAGGTGTCCCGGAACGGCGCCGGCTGGCAGATGACGGCCCTCGGCAACCCGGCCAACGGCCGGACCTTCCAGGACCTGATGCCGGCGATCCTGCCGCACCTGTAAGCACCTGTAAGCACCTACAAGCACCTGTAGAAGCAGGACCGGACAAGAGAAGAAGGCACGGGGGAGGGGCTGCACGATGACGGCCGAACTGGTCCGGGGGCAGAACCACCCCGTGCCCCACGACAGGGTCGAGGTCAGGGTCTCGGCGGGCACGCCCGTGCTCGCCCTGGCCTCCCTGGCCGACGAAGAGGGCCGCCTCGCCGGCCCCGCCGCGCTGGCCCGGCCGGGCGGTCCGGCCCCCGCCTGGCTCCGGCTGCCGCAGGAGGTCGCCGACCGGCACACGCTGGCCGTCGACCTCGGCGCCGTCGAAGCGGAGGTCCACCGGATCGGCCTGCTCATCGTGCTGCCGCCCGGCGGACCGCTGGGATTCGGCTCCCTGCCCGCGCCGCACGCGGCGGTCGCCCCGCCGGACGGGCCCGAGTTCGCCGGCTTCACCCTCACCGGGCTGGACGCCGAGACCGCCGTCGTGGCCCTGGAGCTCTACCGGCGCCAGGGGGCCTGGAAGGTCCGCGCCGTCGGCCAGGGGTACGCCGAGGGCCTCGGCGCCCTGCTCGCCGACGGCGGCCTGCCCGCGCCCGAGGCCGCCGGGCTCGCCGCGCAGGCCCTGCGCGAGGCCGCCGGGCCCGCCGCGGGCGACCGCACGCTCGCCGCCCTGCCCCCGCAGGCCCAGGGCGCGCCGCACGCCGACCGGCAGGCGGCCCCCGCCCCCGTACCGCCGGACCCGCTCCCGGTCTCCGGGGTCCCTTACCCGGGCACCCCCGGCCCCGCGCCCGCCGCCCCGGGGGACAGCGCGTCGGTGCCGGGCCCGCCCACCATCGACTACGCGCACCCGCGCCGCCGGCGCACCAGCGCCGAGGCGCCCGAGCCCGCCCCCCGGCCCGCGCCCGCCGACGGGCCCGGCCGGCCCCCGGCCCCGGTCGCCGGCGACGCCTCCGGCTGGTCCATGGACGAGCGGCTCTACAACCAGGTCTGGGGCATGTTCGAGGACCTGGCCCGCACGGTCGCCGCCTACCGCAGCGCCGTCGACTTCGCCGACGCGCGGCAGGACCGCGAACTGGACGAGGCCCTGTCCGACCCGCGCCACCGCATCGGCGGCGCCGGGGACGCCGCCCGCCTGACGGCCCGGGCCCGCCGGGACGACCTGGTCGCGCAGGCCAGGGCCGTCCTCGACCGGGACCTCGCCCAGCTGGTCGCCGAGTCCGAGGTGGTCGAGCCCGCGCTGCCGGCCGCGTACGCCCGCTGGGACAACCCCGTCTGGCACGGCGGCGGCGTCCCCGAGGAGGCCCCGCTCGCCCTGCGCCTGGGCAACCTGAGCCTGCCCGAGATGCCGGGCCTGCGGATCCCGATGCTGATGCGGGTCCCGCTGGAGCGCGGCCTGTGGATCGACAACGGCCGTACCGGTTCCGAGGCCGCCATGGCCATGGACACCGACCGGCTGCGCCGTGCCGCCATGGACATGGCCGTCGCGCACGCCGTACGGCTGCTCGCGGTGCACCCCGCCGACCGGTTCTCCGTCCACGTCATCGACGCCGCCGGGGCGGGCGCGGCCTCCCTGGCCCCGCTGGTGCGGGCCGGGGTGCTCGCGGCGCCGCCCGCCGCCGGCGCCGAGGGCGTGGGCCGGACCCTGGCGCAGCTGACGCGGCGCGTGGACCTCGTACAGATGGCGCTGCGCGCCGGCGCCCCCGAGGACCTGCCCGCGGACGTGGACCGGGCCGAGCAGCTGCTCGTCGTGCACGACTTCCCGCACGGCTTCGACGACCGGGCGGTCACCCAGCTGCGCTACCTGGCCGACGAGGGCCCGGCGGTCGGGGTGCACCTGCTGATGGTCGCGGACCGGGAGGAGGCCTCCGCTTACGGGCCGCTGCTGGACCCGCTGTGGCGCTCGCTGATGCGGCTGTCCCCGGTGCCGGACAGCCACCTCGCCGACCCCTGGGTGCAGCACGCCTGGACCTTCGAGCCGGACCTGCCCCCGCAGGGCAGCACGGTGCTCGAAAGGGCCCTGGACCGGGTGAGGGAGGCGCGGCGCACGGCCCGCCCGTGAGCGGCCCATGACCGACGGGTGACCCCCTCTTGGGGAGACCTTTACCTTTTACCTCTTCGGCGGGTATCCTGGGGCCCGCGGAGGGGAGTATTCCTGCTATTTCCTGCGCGGCGTGCCCGTCAATACGGACCACTGTGGTGATCTGACGCAGTGGCTCCCGGGGCGCCGGCCCGCGGCCTTCCGGCCGCCGGGTGGAAGAGACCTCCGGCAGCGATGACGCTGACCATGTGCTGAGCCATCCGCCGGAGGCGTGAATACTGTGGACGTTTCGTTGACCCTGTGGGTGCTGACCGTTGCCGGTCTGTGCATCCTCATCGGCGCCGATTTCCTTATCGGCCGCAAACCGCACGACGTTTCGATCAAGGAAGCGGGCATCTGGACCGTCGTCTGGATCGTGCTCGCCGTCCTCTTCGGCCTCGGCCTGCTGTTCTTCGGCAACGGCCAGGCCTCCCAGGAGTTCTTCGCCGGTTTCATCACCGAGAAGTCCCTGAGCGTCGACAACCTCTTCGTCTTCGTCCTGATCATGGCGAAGTTCTCCGTACCCTCCCACCTCCAGCAGCGCGTCCTGCTGGTGGGCGTACTGATCGCCCTCGTACTGCGCGCGATCTTCATCGCGGCCGGCGCCGCGATCATCACCACCTTCTCGTGGGTCTTCTACATCTTCGGCGGCTTCCTGATCTACACCGCCTGGAAGCTCATCCAGGAAGCCCGCAAGGACGAGGACGAGGACGAGTTCGAGGAGAACCGCCTCCTGAAGTCCATCGAGAAGAAGTTCGGCGTCGCCGACCGCTACCACGGCACCAAGCTCTTCATCCAGGCCAACGGCAAGCGCGTGCTGACCCCGCTGATGGTCGTCATGCTCGCCATCGGCACCACCGACGTGCTCTTCGCCCTGGACTCGATCCCCGCGATCTTCGGCCTGACCCAGGACCCGTACATCGTCTTCACCGCCAACGCCTTCGCCCTCATGGGTCTGCGCCAGCTGTACTTCCTGATCGGCGGCCTGCTCAAGAAGCTGGTCCACCTCAGCTACGGCCTGTCGGTGATCCTCGGCTTCATCGGCGTCAAGCTCGTGCTGCACGCCCTGCACGAGTCCGGGGTGCACGTCCCGCAGATCTCCATTCCGGTCTCCCTGGGCGTCATCTGCGGTGTCCTGGTCATCACCACCATCACCAGTCTCATCGCCTCGAAGAAGCAGGCCGCGGCCGAAGCCGCCGCCGTGGAGACGAAGAGCGTCGACGCCTGACCGGCCGACCGCACGGCGACGGGCCCGGGAGCCACTGCTCCCGGGCCCGTCCCGTACCCGCGGCACGCCCGCCTCAGGCCACCGCGGGCTCGCTCCTCGCCGCCCGCGCCGGGGCCGGCCGGGTCTCCGGGAGCAGGGCGAAGCAGCCCAGGCTGACCAGCGACACCCCCGTCAGGTACACCGCCACGCCCCACGGCGGGCCCGCACCGTCCGCCAGGGCCGTCGCCACCACCGGGGTCAGCGCACCGCCCAGCACGCCGCCCAGGTTGTAGCCGACGGCCGCACCCGTGCAGCGCAGGCGCGGGGCGTACAGCTCCGGCAGGTAGGCGCCGACCACCGCGAACATCAGCACCATCGCCAGCAGCGCCCCCACGCAGCCCACCGTCATCAGCAGCGGATCCGCCGTGTCCAGCAGGGTGACGAAGGGGAACATCCACAGCGCGCACGCCGCGCTGCCGGCCAGACACAGCGGCCTGCGCCCCCAGCGGTCCCCGAGCACCGCCAGCCAGGGGGTGACCAGCCCCATGACCAGGACCGCGGCCATGACGACGGTCAGCATCACGGTACGGTCCACCCCGAGCCGGACGGTCGCGTACGCGAGGGACCAGGTGGTGACCGTGTAGAAGACGGCGTACCCGACCGCCATCGCCCCGCCGGTCAGCAGCAGCGGCCGCCAGTGGCCGCGCAGCACCTCGGCGAGCGGCGCCCGGGCCTGCCGGCCGTCCTCGGCGAGGGAGCGGAACTCCGGGGTCTCCTCGACGGACCTGCGCAGCCACAGCCCCGCCAGCGCCAGCAGCCCGGCCGCCCAGAACGGCACCCGCCAGCCCCAGGCCGCGAAATCGGCTTCGCTCAGCGCCCCGGACAGCCCCAGCGTCAGGCCGTTGGCCAGCAGGAAGCCCGCCGCCGGGCCCATCTGCGGGAAGCTCGACCACAGCCCGCGCCGGTGCGCCGGGGCGTGCTCGGCGGTCAGCAGCACCGCCCCGCCCCATTCGCCGCCGAGGCCCAGACCCTGGAGGAAGCGCAGCAGGAGCAGCAGGACCGGCGCGGCGATGCCGATGGCGGCGAAGGAGGGCACGCACCCGACGGCCACCGTGGCGAGGCCGGTCAGCAGCAGCGAGCCGAGCAGCACGGGGCGGCGCCCGTAGCGGTCGCCGACGTGGCCGAAGAGGGCCGAGCCGAGCGGGCGGGCGAGGAAGCCGACGCCGAACGTTCCGAAGGCGGCGAGGGTCCCGGCGAGCGGGGAGAAGGAAGGGAAGAAGAGCGGGCCGAGCACCAGGGCGGCGGCCGTGCCGTAGACGAAGAAGTCGTAGAACTCGATGGCGGTGCCGACCAGGGCGGCGGTGGCGAGCCGCAGCATCGACGGGGAGCCCGGGGAAGGCGCGGGGGACGGGGAGGGGTGTTGTTGCATGGTGCAGCAACTACCCCGCCCCGCACCCCCGGGACAAGCGTTCGGTCAAGGTCGACCGGAAGGAGTGCACGGCCCCGCGGAGTTGACCGCGGCGCCGTCGGCCGGATTCCCTACCAGCCGCGCTCGCGCCACTCCGCGAGGTGCGGGCGCTCGGTGCCGAGCATGGTGTCGTTGCCGTGGCCCGGGTAGACCCAGGTCTCGTCCGGCAGCTGCCCGAACAGCTTGGTCTCGACGTCGTCGAGCAGGCTGGCGAAGTTCTTCGCGTCGCCCCCCGTGTTGCCCACGCCGCCCGGGAAGAGGCAGTCGCCGGTGAACACGTGCGGGTGCCCGTGCGGGTCGTCGTAGACCAGCGCGATCGAGCCGGGGGTGTGCCCGACCAGGTGGCGCGCGGTCAGGGAGACCCGCCCGACGGTGATCGTGTCGCCGTCCTGGACCAGGACGTCCGTGGGGACCGGGATGCCCTCGGCGTCGTGGGCGCCCGCGTAGGTGCGCGCGCCGGTGGCGTCGACGACGGCCTGGAGCGCGCCCCAGTGGTCGCCGTGCTGGTGGGTGGTGACGACGGACTCGATGCCGTCGTCGCCGATCAGGTGCAGCAGGGTGTCCGCCTCGGCTGCCGCGTCGATCAGCAGCTGCGCGCCGGTGGCCCGGCAGCGCAGCAGGTACGCGTTGTTGTTCATGGAACCGACCGCGACCTTGGAAATCATCAGGTCCGCGAGTTCGTGCACGTCGGCCGGACCGCCGACCTTGACCGCTCCGCTGTACGTCATGTCGGAATCCTAGAGCGCGGGGAGTTCGGGGAGGTGGTCGCCGGCCGTGACGGCGAGGTGGGCTCCCTGGAGGCCGCGGCCGGCCAGCCAGCCGAGCAGCTCGTCCTTGGAGCCGGCGAGGGTCACCGGGGTGCCCTCCGTGCCGCCCGTGCGCCCGACCGGCTCGCCGCCGAGGAGGGTGAGGGTGACCGGGGGGACGTCGGGACGGCCGGACCAGCGGTCGGCGAGGAAGGCGATCTCCCGGTCGGTGAACTCGTCGGAGAGGTCGTCGAGCTCGTAGCCGATGTTCAGGTCGACGTGGTGGAGCTCGACCTCCACCAGGCGGCGGAAGGGCACGTTGGCGGCCAGGTCGGTGACGCCGTTGCGCAGCTCGACGGTGCGCTGCCAGTCCTGGGCGGGCTCGCCGGTGGCGAGGAAGCGGGCCCCGGAATCACGGAGGTCCGCCAGGTGTTCTTCCAGGGGCCGTCCGGCATCGCGCTCGATGTCCGCGTCGCGGGCCGTGCCGCTCTCGTACATGGGGCGGCCCTCGAGGACGTTCACGAGGGCGTCGGCGTTGCGCGCCAGGTGGGCCAGGATGTGGCCGCGGGTCCATCCCGGGAGGTGTGACTCCTCGGAGAGGGAGGCGTTGTCCAGTTTCGCGACCGCGGTCAGCAGCCGGTCCGTGGCTTCACGTACAGAGGCCAGGTCGTGCACATGATCAGTCATGGATCCGAGCCTAGTGCGCACGGGCCCTCGCCACACGATCGGGTGAAGCGGTCCCGGGAGTGCCGTAAATCGAATGTGCGTGCTATACGCTCGGAAGCCAGACTCCATCCCATCGCAGAGGCGCCCCCCATACCCTGGACAGTCGGGGCCCGTGCCCCCGCTCTCTCAAGAAAGGTGCGACCGGCGTGACCGACCGTCTCATCGTTCGTGGCGCTCGCGAGCACAACCTGAAGAACGTCTCGCTCGACCTGCCCCGCGACTCGCTCATCGTCTTCACCGGCCTCTCCGGCTCGGGCAAGTCCTCCCTGGCCTTCGACACGATCTTCGCCGAGGGCCAGCGCCGTTACGTCGAGTCGCTCTCCTCCTACGCCCGGCAGTTCCTGGGGCAGATGGACAAGCCCGACGTCGACTTCATCGAGGGCCTCTCGCCGGCCGTCTCGATCGACCAGAAGTCGACCTCGCGCAACCCCCGCTCCACCGTCGGCACGATCACCGAGGTCTACGACTACCTCCGCCTGCTCTTCGCCCGCATCGGCAAGCCGCACTGCCCCGAGTGCCGCCGCCCGATCTCCCGGCAGTCGCCGCAGGCGATCGTCGACAAGGTCCTCGCGCTCCCCGAGGGCAGCCGCTTCCAGGTGCTGTCCCCGCTGGTCCGCGAGCGCAAGGGCGAGTTCGTCGACCTCTTCGCCGACCTCCAGACCAAGGGCTACAGCCGGGCCCGGGTGGACGGGGAGACCATCCAGCTCTCCGAGCCGCCCACGCTGAAGAAGCAGGAGAAGCACACCATCGAGGTGGTCGTCGACCGCCTCACCGTCAAGGACAGCGCCAAGCGCCGGCTCACCGACTCCGTCGAGACCGCCCTCGGCCTCTCCGGCGGCATGGTGATCCTCGACTTCGTCGACCTCGCCGAGGACGACCCCGAGCGCGAGCGGATGTACTCCGAGCACCTCTACTGCCCCTACGACGACCTCTCCTTCGAGGAGCTGGAGCCCCGCTCCTTCTCCTTCAACTCGCCCTTCGGCGCCTGCCCCGAGTGCACCGGCATCGGCACCCGCATGGAGGTCGACCCGGAGCTGATCGTCCCGGACGAGGACAAGTCCCTGGACGAGGGCGCCGTCTCGCCGTGGGCGCTCGGCCACACCAAGGACTACTTCCAGCGGCTGATCGGCGCCCTCGCCGGGGAGCTGGGCTTCCGGACCGACATCCCGTGGGCCGGGCTGCCGCAGCGGGCGAAGAAGGCCCTGCTGCACGGCCACAAGACCCAGATCGAGGTCCGCTACCGCAACCGGTACGGCCGCGAGCGGGCCTACACGACGGCCTTCGAGGGCGCCGTGCCGTTCGTCAAGCGCCGGCACGCGGAGTCCGAGAGCGACGCCAGCCGCGAGCGCTTCGAGGGCTACATGCGCGAGGTGCCCTGCCCGACCTGTGCGGGCACCCGGCTCAAGCCGATCGTGCTCGCGGTGACGGTGATGGAGCGCTCCATCGCCGAGGTCGCCGCGATGTCGATCAGCGAGTGCGCCGACTTCCTGGGGCGGATGAAGCTCGACGCCCGCGACAAGAAGATCGCCGAGCGGGTCCTCAAGGAGGTCAACGAACGGCTCCGCTTCCTCGTGGACGTGGGCCTGGACTACCTCTCCCTGAACCGCGCCGCGGGCACCCTGTCGGGCGGCGAGGCCCAGCGCATCCGGCTGGCCACCCAGATCGGCTCCGGCCTGGTCGGCGTGCTGTACGTCCTCGACGAGCCGTCCATCGGCCTGCACCAGCGCGACAACCACCGGCTGATCGAGACGCTGGTACGGCTGCGGGACATGGGCAACACGCTCATCGTCGTCGAGCACGACGAGGACACCATCAAGGTCGCCGACTGGGTCGTGGACATCGGCCCCGGCGCCGGCGAGCACGGCGGCAAGGTCGTGCACAGCGGCTCCCTGAAGGAGCTGCTGGAGAACGGCGAGTCGATGACCGGCCAGTACCTGTCGGGCAAGAAGTCGATCCCCGTCCCGGACGTGCGCCGCCCCGTGAACGGCGAGCGCAGGCTCACCGTCCACGGCGCCAAGGAGAACAACCTGCGGGACATCGACGTGTCCTTCCCGCTGGGCGTGCTCACGGCGGTCACCGGCGTCTCCGGCTCCGGCAAGTCGACCCTGGTCAACGACATCCTGTACACCCACCTGGCGCGCGAGCTGAACGGCGCCCGGTCGGTCCCCGGCCGCCACACGCGGGTGGACGGCGACGACCTCGTCGACAAGGTCGTGCACGTCGACCAGTCGCCGATCGGCCGGACCCCGCGCTCCAACCCGGCGACGTACACGGGCGTCTTCGACCACGTGCGCAAGCTCTTCGCCGAGACGATGGAGGCGAAGGTGCGCGGCTACCTGCCGGGCCGCTTCTCCTTCAACGTCAAGGGCGGCCGGTGCGAGAACTGCTCCGGCGACGGCACCATCAAGATCGAGATGAACTTCCTGCCGGACGTGTACGTCCCGTGCGAGGTGTGCCACGGCGACCGGTACAACCGGGAGACGCTGGAGGTGCACTACAAGGGCAAGTCCATCGCCGAGGTCCTGAACATGCCGATCGAGGAGGCACTGGACTTCTTCGAGGCCGTGCCGACCATCGCCCGGCACCTGCGCACGCTGAACGAGGTGGGGCTCGGCTACGTCCGCCTCGGCCAGTCCGCGCCGACGCTGTCGGGTGGCGAGGCGCAGCGCGTGAAGCTGGCGTCGGAGCTGCAGAAGCGGTCGACGGGCCGGACGGTGTACGTACTGGACGAGCCGACGACGGGCCTCCACTTCGAGGACATCTCGAAGCTGATCAAGGTGCTGTCCGGGCTGGTGGACAAGGGGAACTCGGTGATCGTCATCGAGCACAACCTCGACGTCATCAAGACCGCGGACTGGGTCGTCGACATGGGCCCCGAGGGCGGCTACGGCGGCGGCCTGGTGGTGGCCGAGGGCACCCCGGAGCAGGTCGCGTCGGTGGGCGCGAGCCACACCGGCAAGTTCCTGCGGGACATCCTGGGTGCGGAGCGGATCTCCGACGCGGGGGCGCCCGTGGCTCCGCCGAGGAAGCGGGCGGCGACGAAGAAGGCGGCCCCGGCCAAGAAGACGACGGCCCGCCCCCGCAAGTCGTAACCGCTCCGGCCGCGTGTGGGGGCCGCTGCGCGGGGCTGGTTCCCCTACCCGCCCTTCGCCCGTTCCCCGGGCTGCGCCCGGACCCCTTGCGCCTCAAACGCCGGCGAGGCTGAAATCAGCCTCGCCGGCGTTTGAGGCGACGGGCGCGCAGCGCCCGTACGGGGTCAGGGGCGGAGCCCCTGGGAACGGTGGAAGGGCGGGTAGGGGACCC
>NZ_JBIVEG010000057.1:0-19182 GCF_044747545.1 Streptomyces sp. NPDC090077 | reverse complement strand
CTCAAACGCCGGCGAGGCTAGATATAGCCTCGCCGGCGTTTGAGGCGCGGGGGTCTGGGGGCGGAGCCCCCAGGGAACGGGCGAAGGGCGGGTAGGGGACCTGCCCCGCGCAGCGGCACGCCCACCCGCACCCGGCGCCCCGTACAGCCCCGGCCAGGGCAACGGCACCGCGGGAAAGGGGATGTCTCCCGATCACCGTAAGCGCGTACGGGCGCCGCCGCGCCGGGGAGTACGCCGGAAGGCCGGAACGGGGTTCCGTTCCGGCCTTCCGGGCATGCGTGCGTGCGTCCGCGTGTCAGTCGGACAGGCCCGCGAGGTCGCGCAGCCGGCGGGCCTGGGCGGCGCGCTCGGCGGTGCGCTGGTCGTCGTACGTACGGGACGGGGCCGCGCGCAGCAGCGCCTTGGTCTCGATGACGGCGTCGCGGGGCGGGGCGAGCAGGGCGGTGGTGAGGTCCTGGACGGCGGCGTCGAGCTCGTCGGCCGGGACGACCAGGTTGGCGAGGCCCACCCGCTCGGCCTCCTCGGCGTGCACGAAGCGGCCCGTCGCGCAGATCTCCAGCGCGCGGGCGTAGCCGACCAGGGCGGTCAGCGGCTGGGTGCCGGCCAGGTCGGGGACCAGGCCCAGGCTGGTCTCGCGCATGGCGAACTGGACGTCGTCGGCGACGACGCGCAGGTCGCAGGCGAGCGCGAGCTGGAAGCCGGCGCCGATCGCGTGCCCCTGTACGGCGGCGATGGAGACGATGTCATTGCGTCGCCACCAGGTGAAGGCCTCCTGGTACTCGGCGATGGTGGAGTCGAGCAGTTCGTCGGAACCGCGTGCCAGATCGAGGAAGGACGGCTCGCCGTCGAAGCCCTCGGGGGTGAAGGCCTGCCGGTCGAGTCCGGCGGAGAAGGACTTGCCCTCGCCGCGCAGCACGACGACCCGGACGGTGCCGGGCAGCGACCGTCCGGCCTCCGCCAACGCCCGCCAGAGCGCGGGGGATTGGGCGTTTCGCTTGGCCGGATTGGTCAGTGTCACCGTGGCGACCGTGTCGTCGATGGTGAGCCGTACGCCATCCTTGTCGAGCAGAGCCATCTGGTGCCTCCGGTGTGCAGTCTCGGCCGCTTGCTCGGCCTAAGTGACTGCACAGTAACCACCCAGTCGACCACGGGGCCGACCGGGGGTCACCGAAAGTACCGTGCGTGGAACGGGACGGAACCGACAGCATGGATCAGACAGCATGAAAGAGAACGGAGCTGTCGGGCGGTCTCCGGGACCGGCCCCGGCCTGAGGGCCAGGGTCAGGCCGCAGCCGCCTTCTTGCCGCGCGTCGCGCCACCGCGACCACGCAGCGTGACTCCGGACTCGCTGAGCATCCGGTGGACGAATCCGTAGGACCGGCCGGTCTCTTCGGCCAGCGCCCGGATACTCGCACCGGAGTCGTACTTCTTCTTCAGGTCTGCCGCGAGCTTGTCGCGCGCGGCGCCGGTCACCCGGCTGCCCTTCTTCAGAGTCTCGGCCACCCGTGCCTCCTCGTGGGAAGTGCGCTCTGGACTTCTCATGATCACCCCTCCCCGGCTTCCTGGCCACCCATTCAGCAAGGTCGGTGCGACGGCATTTCCCGGCCCGTGGACACCCGAGCAGAACGGAATCTCCTCTTCCGGCACATGACCTCCGTCACATTTCTCCGGTGCCGAAGGGAATCGCCAGGTCAGGGGCCGGAAACGGAAGAAGGCCGGCCCCGGTCGCGCGTCCGGGAGGGACGCGGCCGGGGCCGATGTACAGGGCGCGGGGGTACGAGACCGTCTCACTCAGATGATGGATCACGTCTGGGCCGAATGATCCATAAGGAACTGGATCAACCCCGCGGGGCCGCCGGGCGGGGCCCGGCGGCGGGGTCAGGCGAGGGCGACGAGGTCCCGGTAGTCCGGGCCCCACAGGTCCTCGACCCCGTCCGGGAGCAGGATGATCCGCTCCGGCTCCAGGGCCTCCACGGCGCCCTCGTCGTGCGTGACGAGGATGACCGCGCCCTTGTAGGTGCGCAGCGCGCCGAGGATCTCCTCGCGGCTGGCCGGGTCGAGGTTGTTGGTGGGCTCGTCGAGGAGCAGCACGTTGGCCGAGGAGACGACCAGGGTGGCCAGCGCCAGACGGGTCTTCTCGCCGCCGGAGAGCACGCCCGCGGGCTTGTCCACGTCGTCGCCGGAGAACAGGAAGGAGCCGAGCGTCTTGCGCACCTCGACCAGGTCCAGGTCGGGCGCGGAGGAGCGCATGTTCTCCAGGACCGTGCGGTCCGGGTCGAGCGTCTCGTGCTCCTGGGCGTAGTAGCCGAGCTTGAGGCCGTGACCGGGGACGACGGAGCCGGTGTCGGGCTTCTCGGTGCCCGACAGCAGGCGCAGCAGGGTGGTCTTGCCGGCGCCGTTGAGGCCGAGGATGACCACGCGGGAGCCCTTGTCGATGGCCAGGTCGACGTCGGTGAAGATCTCCAGCGAGCCGTAGGACTTCGACAGGCCCTCGGCGGTCAGCGGGGTCTTGCCGCAGGGCGCCGGCTCCGGGAAGCGCAGCTTGGCGACCTTGTCGGAGGCGCGGACCGCCTCCAGGCCGGAGAGCAGCCGTTCGGCGCGCTTGGCCATGTTCTGGGCGGCGACGGTCTTGGTGGCCTTGGCGCGCATCTTGTCGGCCTGCGAGTTCAGCGCCGCGGCCTTCTTCTCGGCGTTCTGGCGCTCGCGCTTGCGGCGCTTCTCGTCGGCCTCGCGCTGCTGCTGGTAGAGCTTCCAGCCCATGTTGTAGACGTCGATCTGGGACCGGTTGGCGTCGAGGTAGAAGACCTTGTTGACCACCGTCTCGACGAGGTCGACGTCGTGGGAGATCACGATGAAGCCGCCGCGGTAGTTCTTCAGGTAGTCGCGGAGCCAGACGATCGAGTCGGCGTCGAGGTGGTTGGTGGGCTCGTCGAGGAGCAGGGTGTCGGCGTCCGAGAAGAGGATCCGGGCGAGCTCGACGCGGCGGCGCTGACCGCCGGAGAGGGTGTGCAGCGGCTGGCCGAGGACCCGGTCGGGGAGGCTGAGGGCGGCCGAGATGGTCGCGGCCTCGGACTCGGCGGCGTAGCCGCCCTTGGTCAGGAACTCGGTCTCCTGGCGCTCGTACTGCTTGAGGGCCTTGTCGCGGGTGGCGCCGGAGCCGGTGGCGATGCGCTCCTCGTTGGCGCGCATCTTCTTGATCAGTACGTCGAGCCCGCGCGCGGAGAGGATCCGGTCGCGGGCGAGTACGTCGAGGTCACCGGTGCGCGGGTCCTGCGGGAGGTAGCCGACCTCACCGGACCGGGTGATGGTGCCGCCGGCGGGCTGGCCCTCCCCCGCGAGGCACTTGGTGAGGGTGGTCTTGCCCGCTCCGTTGCGGCCGACGAGCCCGATGCGGTCGCCCTTGGCGACGCGGAAGGACGCGTTCTCGATGAGGATGCGGGCGCCGGCGCGCAGCTCGATGCCGGTGGCGGTGATCACGGAAATACTCCAGGGCGGTGGGGACGGCGGAAGTGGGGGCAGGACGCGCGTTGCTTCGACGCCGCTAATCCGCGAGGAGATTTGCCATGGGATTCATTCTACCGGGGGTGCGCAACCGCTTTTCGGGGCCTCCCGTCGCCCGTTCGGCGTACGGGCGACGCCGGGCCGCCCGTACGCGTATCAGGATGAAGGGGTTGACACTCGCCGGAAGGGCGGCAGGCGGCCCCTCCGGTCTCACCGATACGGGCGGTGCGGGATGCAGTTCGACGACGACGCCAATCTGGACACCTCCGAGGTCAAGGACGTGCGCGGCAGCCGTGTCCCGGGTGGGAGGGCCACCATCGGCGGGGGCATCGCCGGCCTGATCGCGCTGGTGCTGGGGCTGCTCTTCGGGGTGGGCCCGGATCAGCTGGGCCTGTCGGACGGCACCCCCGAGCCGGCCGCGACCTCCTCCTCGGCGGCGCAGGTGCAGCAGTCCTGCAAGACCGGCCGGGACGCGAACGCGCGCGAGGACTGCCGGCTGGTGGCGGTGGTCAACAGCACCCAGGACTTCTGGAGCCAGGAGTTCGCCAAGCGCGGCGGCGCCTACCGTCCGGCGTCGACGGTGTTCTTCACCGGCCGGGTGAACACCGCCTGCGGGGCGGCCACCTCGGCGGTCGGCCCCTTCTACTGCCCGGCCGACCGGCAGGTCTACCTCGACCTGGGCTTCTTCAACGAGCTGCGGACGAAGTTCGGCGCGAGCGGCGGCCCCTTCGCCCAGGCCTACGTGGTGGCCCACGAGTACGGGCACCACATCCAGAACCTGACCGGAACCCTCCAGCGGGCCCAGGACGGGCGCCAGGGCGCGAACAGCAACGCGGTGAAGGTCGAGCTCCAGGCCGACTGCTACGCGGGGGTGTGGGCGCACAACGCGACGCGGACCCCGGACGAGTCCACGGGGCGGCCGCTGATCACCAGCCTCACCGACCAGGACATCCGGGACGGGCTGGACGCGGCGGCGGCCGTCGGCGACGACCGGATCCAGGAGAAGTTCCAGGGCCGGGTCACCCCGGAGTCCTGGACCCACGGCTCGGCCGAGCAGCGTCAGCAGTGGTTCTACCAGGGCTACCGCACCGGCGACATGGCCCAGTGCAACACCTTCCGGTGACCGCCGCCGACGCCTGCCATGCTGTGACACGGGTCACTTGGGCCATCGTCACAAGAGGGAGTGATCGTCATGGCAGGCGTTCCGTCCATCTACCCCGCACTGCTCTACCGCGACGCGAAGGCGGCGATCCAGCAGCTCACGGAGGCGTTCGGCTTCACCCAGGTCGCGGTCTACGAGGGTGACGACGGCTCCGTCATGCACGCGGAGCTGGCGTACGGGAACGGCGCGGTGATGCTGGGCAGCAAGGGGCGCGGCGGGGTCTTCGACAAGGTCATGGAGACGGCGGGCCCGGCCGGGGTGTACGTCGTGGTCGACGACGTGGACGCGCACCACCGGCGGGCGGCCGAGCACGGCGTGGAGATCCTGATGGAGCCCACCGACCAGGACTACGGGTCCCGGGACTACATGGCCCGGGACACCGAGGGCAACATCTGGAGCTTCGGTACCTACACGCCCTCCCTCTGAGGCCGGGGGTCAGCCGCCGCCGGTGTGGACCTGGAAGGCGGCCCGGCGGACCGCCTTGGCGAGGGCCGGGTCGGGGTGCGCGGCGGCCAGGGCGACCAGCACCTGCACGGTGCGGGGGTGGCCGACGGCGCGGACCTCGTCCAGCAGCCGGGGGACGGTGGTGCGCACGGCGGAGTCCAGGTGCCGGGCGAGCAGGTCGGCCTCGCCGTGGTCGGCGATGGCGGCGGCCGTGTCCACCCACAGCCAGGTCGACTCCTCGGGGGTGAGCACGTCCTGGGCCTCGTCGGGGTCGACCCCGTCGTGCTCGGCGAGCCAGAGCAGGGCGTACGGCCGCAGCGCGGGCTCGCGCAGGGCCGCGCGCACCTCGCGCTCGGCGGGCGCCCCGACCACCCGCAGGGCCTCGAAGGCCAGGCCGCGCAGCAGGGCGTCCTCGCCCCGGGCCGCGTGCAGCAGCTCGCTGACGGCGTGGCCGACGGGCCGGGCGGCGAGCCAGGCCTGGTACTCGGCGCGGGCCGGTCCCGGGGTGAGCCGGGCGCAGCCGTGCAGCATGGCGGCGGCGGACTGCTCGATGTTGCCGGCCGGGCTCTGGGCGGCCACGCAGATCTGCTCCAGCTTCACCCACACGGCCCAGCTGCCGAGGGGGGTGAGGGTGGCCATGGCGGGGCCGAGGGTGACGGCGTCCACGGCGGCGAGTCCGCCCAGGGCCCAGCGCAGCAGCCGGGCGAGCGGGAGCGGCCGGGGTTCGGCCGCGGCGGTGGAGCCGGCGGCGGGCTCGGGGCCGTAGGGGACCTCGCAGCGCTCGTCGCGGAGCTCGGTGACCCGCTGGCCGAGCAGGTCCAGCAGGTCGGGGACGGTCACCGGACCGGCGGAGAGCTGGAGCAGCGACAGCAGCTGCGGCATGGCCTCGACCACTTCGGCGACGGCCGAGGGGGCGATGTCCGCGGGGGCCGGGTGGACGAGCGACCAGGCGTCGAAGAGGGCGACCCAGCCGCGCAGCACGGCGGTGTCGTCGCGGTCCCAGGCGCGCAGCCGCCAGCCGGGGCGGGCGTGTCCGCCGTGCACCTCGACGAGGCCGGAGAGGCGGGCGCGGTCCCAGCCGACGCGGATCTGCCCGTGCGTCAGGCCCAGCTCCGCGGCGGCCCGTTCGACGTCGACGGCGGGCAGTGCGCCCGAGGGCGCCGGGCGGCCGCCGTCGCCCGCGCCGAGGTTCAGCTCGGCCCAGCGGGCCAGCCGTACCGCGTCGGCGAGCGAGGCGCGGGCGCGGTTCGCCAGGTCCGCCGTGGCGGGGGTGCCCGCCGGGGGCCGGGTGGCCGGCCGGGGCCGCCGGTCGGTCACCGCCTTGCGCGCCGTGGCGACGGAGCGCTGGGAGACGAGTCGGAGTCTGGAGTCGCGAGCCAACTGCTCATCAGGCTTTCGGGACGTCACGGAAGCAGTCTCGCCCGTCACTGGCCGAAAGCCCAAACGGAACGGGTCATTTCCACAGGTCACGGGGTGGATGAACCGGGAGGAATCCCCCACCGCGTCCCGTCCGCCACAGGCCCTTCACTCGGGCGCCACATCACACGTCACATGAGAGGGACCAGGAAGCGCCGCAGCGCCTCCTCGTAGCGCAGCGGGTCGGCGTTCCACATCGCCCCGTGCCCGGCGTCCATCACGGTGTGCAGGGTGACCAGGTCGGGCCGGGCCGCGGCCAGCCGGCGGGCGGGATCCCAGGGGGCGATCGTGTCGGCCGGCCCGTGGAAGACCAGGACGGGCACCCGCAGCGCGCCCGGGTCCGCTCCCGGCGGGCGGTGGTCGGCGCGCAGCCCGGCGCGGCCCTCGGCGGCCCGGACGGCGAGCGGGAGCAGCGGGGCCGGGGTGCCGCGGGCGGCGGCCAGGGCGCGCAGGGTGGTGTGCCAGTCCAGCACCGGCGAGTCCAGCACCAGTCCGGAGATCCGGCCGGCCAGGGCGGAGCGCTCCAGGGCGCGCAGGGCCATGGTGGCCCCGGTGGACCAGCCGTAGAGGACCACGCGCCGGGCCCCGTAGCGCACGGCGTAGCGGATGGCGGCGTCCAGGTCCCGCCACTCCGACTCGCCGAGGTGGCCCAGGCCGTCCGGGGGTGCGGGGGCTCCGATGTCGCCCCGGTAGGCGAGGTCGAGCACCGGGAGGCGGTGGCGGTGCAGGAAGGGCATGACCGTCATCGGGTGCTCCCGGCCGGTGCCGAGGCCGTGGACGGTGATCACCCAGGTGCCCCGGGCGCCGGGCAGGAACCAGGCCGGGAGCGGGCCGAGCTCGCCGGGGACGTCCACGTCGGCGTGGTCCAGCCCGAGGGCGGAGCGCGGGTTGCCCCGGTGCACCTGGGGGGTGAGGGCGACCCGGGTGCCCGGGGTCAGGCTGCCGTGGCTCACCGCGAGCAGGCGGCGCACGACGGTGTCCGGGTCGTGCGGGACGTCGGTGAGGACGGAGCCGGCCACCGCGTGCACGCCGGGGGCCTCCAGGGCGTGCACCCCGGGGCGCAGGGAGGCCAGCGAGCGGGTGAGGACCACCCGGCCCCCTTCGGCGGAGTGGACGCTCAGGCGTGGGCCGCCGGGCAGCGGGCGGCCCGGTTCGGGCCGCAGGGCCGCGTCGGCGGCGTACCGGCCGGCCGCGACCGCGGCCGCTCCGGCGCCGATCAGGGTCGTGGTGACGGCCGCTGCCGTCGCTGTGGCGGTACGCACCGTTCCAGTCTCGGCGCACGGGTCCGGAGGGGCCACCGGAGGAGATCGTTCCCCCGGAGCGCGGGGGTGGGGGCCGAGCGGCGGACGAGGGGCTTCCGATCGGAGTGATCTACCTCTCTTTCGGGAGTCCGGAGCGGGCGTCCGCAAGCCGGTGAACCTCTCCGGAAGGGTCCGTTCACCCGGCTTTGACGTGCATGAATGGGGATGGCTACGGCAGAATCAGGACGAATGACCCGATCGTGTGGCGCGTGGGGACACCGTGCCGCCCGTGTCAGTTCATCTTCCGTTCACCCAGGTTGCCTACGGTCGCCGAGCCACTGACGCCAAACAGAAGCCTGGGTAAATGGAGCACATAACGCTTCTCCTCGGGATCGTGATCATCACCGCTCTCGTGTTCGACTTCACGAACGGTTTCCACGACACAGCCAACGCGATGGCCACCACCATCTCGACCGGCGCCCTCAAGCCCAAGACGGCGGTGGCCATGTCCGCCGTGCTCAACCTCGTCGGCGCGTTCATGTCCGTGGAGGTCGCCAAGACGATCTCCAAGGGCCTGGTCAACGAGGAGGGCATTCAGCCGGAGGTGATCTACGCCGCCCTGGTCGGCGCGATCCTCTGGAACCTCGTCACCTGGCTGGTCGGCCTGCCCTCCAGCTCCTCGCACGCCCTGATGGGCGGCCTGGTCGGTGCCGCCGTCGCCTCCGCCGGCCTCGGTGCCGTCAACGGCGACACGCTCGTCACCAAGGTGCTGCTCCCCGCGGTCGCCGCGCCGATCGTGGCCGGTGTGGCCGCGATGCTGGCCACGAAGATCACGTACAAGCTGAACGGCAAGGTCGGCGAGAAGACCTCCGCCAAGGGCTACCGGGCCGGCCAGATCGCCTCCGCCGGTCTCGTCTCCCTCGCGCACGGCACCAACGACGCTCAGAAGACGATGGGCATCATCACCCTGGCCCTGGTCGCCGGCGGCGCGCTCGCGCCCGGCTCCAACCCGCCGGTCTGGGTCATCGTCTCCGCCGGTCTGGCCATCGCCATGGGCACCTACCTCGGCGGTTGGCGCATCATCCGCACCATGGGCTCCGGCCTGACCGACCTGCAGCCGCAGCAGGGCTTCGCCGCCCAGACCTCGGCCGCCAGCGTCATCCTGGCCTCCTCCAACCTCGGCTTCTCCCTCTCCACCACGCACGCCTGCTCCGGCGCCGTCATGGGCGCGGGCCTGGGCCGCAAGGGCGGAGTGGTCCGCTGGTCCACCGCCACCCGCATGTTCGTCGCGTGGGGCCTGACCCTGCCGGCCGCCGCCCTGGTCGCCTCCGGCGCCGAGCTGGTCATGCGCACCGGTGACATCGGCGTCGTCGCCGTCACCGTCTTCCTGGTCGGCTCCTGCGTCGCCATCTGGCTGATCTCCCGCCGCCAGGTCGTCGACCACACCAACGTCAACGAGACCGGCACCGCCGCCTCCACCGAGGCCGAGGAGCCCGGCGTGGTCACCACCGCCATGGCCGCCGTCGCCGTCCCGCCGCTCGCGGGCACCACCGCCGCGGTCACCGACGAGGACCTCAAGGCCACCATCCCGGCCGCCACGGCCGGCCCGGCCTCCCCGACGACCCCCACGGCCCCGGCCGCGGCGGTCTGACCCCGAGAACGACAGAGGAAACGGCAGTATGAAGATCGACTGGGCAGCACTCGGCTCCGTCTTCGGGGTCAGCCTCTCCGCCACCGTCACCCTCGTGGCCCTCTTCACCCTGGGCCTGGTGGGCCTCTCCAAGCACGAGGCCGCCACCGAGCAGGGCGGGACCGCGACCCTGGCCCGCAGCGGCGCCTACGCCTGCTTCGCGCTCTGCGCCGCGGCCGTGACCTACGGCATCTACCTGATCGTCAGCTGACACCGCCGCACCGCGTACGACGGCTCCCTCCGGGATTCCCCGGAGGGAGCTTTCGCGTACCCGCGCCCCTTCTCCGCCCTCCGTCCCACCAGGTCAACGGCAAGTTGACGGGCGTTCGCGGGGCGTGGTGGACTGCCCGAGCCATTACGGCGGCATGGAGAGGAAGTCCGGTGCGAATCCGGCGCGGTCCCGCCACTGTCACCGGGGAGCACACACCGTGCGTGCGCCCCGGGAGCCAGGAACTCTCGCCGCCGGACACGTCGAACCAGGGCGCGGACCCTGAGTGAGGACATACCTGCCACCATGCGTGCCGACCGCGTCTTCGCGTACGGCGCCACGGCGGGGCTGATCGGCGACCGGATCCTCGGGGATCCCCGCCGGGGGCACCCCGTGGCCGCCTTCGGACGAGCCGCCGCCGCCGTCGAGGGCGCCCTGTGGCGCGACGACCGCGCCCGGGGCCTCCTGCACACCGCCGTCTGCGCGGGCGGCGCCGCCGCCGTCGGCGCGCTGGGCGCGCGCGCCGTGCGCTCCCGGCCCGCGGCCGCCCGCATCGCCCTGACCGCCGCGGCCACCTGGGCCGTGGTCGGCGGCACCTCTCTCGGCCGGGAGGCCCGCGCCATCGGCGGGGCCCTCGCAGCCGGCGACGCCGAGGTCGCCCGGGAGCGGCTCCCGCACCTGTGCGGGCGCGACCCCCAGGCACTGGACGAGCAGCAGATGGCGCGGGCCGTCGTGGAGTCCGTCGCCGAGAACACCTCCGACGCGGTCGTCGGGGCCTTGGTGTGGGGCGCCGTCGCCGGCGTCCCCGGGCTGCTGGCCTTCCGCGCCGTGAACACCCTCGACGCGATGGTGGGCCACAAGTCGCCGCGCTACCTGCGCTACGGCTGGGCCTCCGCCCGCCTCGACGACCTGGCCGGCTGGCCCGGGGCCCGGCTGACGGCCCTCGCCGCCGTGGCCGCCGGCCCCGACCGGCGGGGAGCCGTACGGGCCTGGCGCGCCGACGCCGCCGCCCACCCCAGCCCCAACGCCGGCCCGGTCGAGGCCTCCTTCGCCGGCGCGCTCGGCGTCCGGCTGGGCGGGACCCTGTCCTACGGGGGGCGCGTCGAGCACCGGGCCGTGCTGAACGGCGAACGGGGGCGGCCCGTGGAGGTCGCCGACATCGAACGGGCGGTGCGGCTGTCGCGGCGGGTGACCTGGCTGGCGCTGGGCACCTGCGTGGCGGCGCGGGCGCTGGTCGCAGGAGTACGGAGGGGACGCACATGAGCGGCACCAGGCGCGGCGGCGGACTGCTGGTCGCGGGGACCACGTCCGACGCGGGCAAGAGCGTGGTCACGGCGGGCATCTGCCGCTGGCTGGCCCGGCAGGGCGTGAAGGTCGCCCCGTTCAAGGCCCAGAACATGTCGCTGAACTCGTTCGTGACGCGCGAGGGCGCCGAGATCGGCCGCGCCCAGGCCATGCAGGCCCAGGCCGCCCGGGTGGAGCCGACCGCGCTGATGAACCCCGTGCTGCTCAAGCCGGGCAGCGACCGCAGCAGCCAGGTGGTGCTGCTGGGCAAGCCGGTCGGCGAGATGAGCGCCCGCGGCTACCACGGCGGCCGCCAGGAACAGCTCCTCGGCATCGTCACGGACTGCCTGGAGCAGCTGCGGGGCACGTATGACGCCGTGATCTGCGAAGGGGCCGGCAGCCCGGCCGAGATCAACCTGCGCCGGACCGACATCGTGAACATGGGCATCGCGCGGGCCGCGCGGTTCCCGGTGGTCGTGGTCGGCGACATCGACCGGGGCGGGGTCTTCGCCTCCTTCTTCGGGACCACGGCCCTGCTGTCCCCCGAGGACCAGTCGCTGATCGCCGGGTACATGGTCAACAAGTTCCGCGGCGACGTGTCCCTGCTGGAACCCGGCATGGAGATGCTGCGCGGCCTGACCGGGCGTGCCACGTACGGGGTGCTGCCCTTCCAGCACGGGCTGGGCATCGACGAGGAGGACGGCCTGCGGGTCTCCCTCCGGGGCGCGGTGCGCGAGTCCGTCGTCGCCCCGCCGGTCGGCGAGGACGTACTGCGGGTCGCGGTGTGCGCGGTGCCGCTCATGTCGAACTTCACCGACGTCGACGCGCTGGCGGCCGAGCCGGGCGTGGTCGTGCGGTTCGTGGACCGGGCCGAGGAACTGGCCGACGCCGACCTGGTCGTCGTACCGGGCACGCGCGGCACGGTGAAGGCGCTGGAATGGCTCCGGGAGCGGGGCCTCGCCGACGCGCTGGCGCGGCGCGCCGCAGAGGGCCGGCCGGTGCTGGGCATCTGCGGCGGCTTCCAGGCGCTGGGCGAGCACATCGACGACGAGGTCGAGTCGAAGGCCGGCTCGGTCGCGGGGCTCGCACTGCTGCCGGTGCGGGTGCGGTTCGCGGTGGAGAAGACCCTGGCCCGGCCGGTGGGCACCGCCCTGGGCGAGGAGGTCTCCGGCTACGAGATCCACCACGGGGTGGCCGAGGTACTGGGCGGCGAGCCCTTCCTGGACGGCTGCCGGGTCGGATCGGTCTGGGGCACCCACTGGCACGGCTCGCTGGAGTCCGACGGCTTCCGCCGGGCGTTCCTCCGCGAGGTGGCCGCCGCTGCGGGCCGTCGCTTCGTCCCGGCGCCGGACACGTCGTTCGCCTCCCTGCGGGAGGAGCAGCTGGACCTGCTGGGCGATCTGATCGAGGAACACGCCGACACCGATGCGCTGCTCCGCCTGATCGAGTCCGGGGCCCCGGCCGGCCTCCCCTTCCTCCCCCCGGGCGCACCGTGAGGGGGCCGGCCCTTCGGGCGGCCGTCCCCGCACCGGCGGGGACCATCAGGAGTGGGCACCGCATGAGCACGCCCCACCCCGGGTCGTCCCCGCGCGAGCAGGGACCTCTCGGAAACCCATGCAGGACCGGACCGCGTTGGCGTGTTCGTCGACACAAGCCACTCGAAGGAGTGACCCTCTCATGAGCAGCGTCCCGTTCCCCTTCTCGGCCGTTGTCGGGCAGGACAACCTACGGCTGGCGCTCCTGCTCAACGCCGTGAGCCCGGCGGTCGGCGGCGTGCTCGTGCGCGGCGAGAAGGGGACCGCCAAGTCCACCGCCGTGCGCGCGCTGTCCGCGCTGCTGCCGCAGGTGGACGTCGTCCCCGGCTGCCGGTTCTCGTGCGCGCCGACGGCGCCCGACCCGGCCTGCCCGGACGGGCCGCACGAGCCCGGCACCGGCACCGACCGCCCCGCGCGCATGGTCGAGCTGCCCGTCGGCGCCTCCGAGGACCGCCTCGTCGGCGCCCTCGACATCGAACGCGCCCTCGCCGAGGGCGTGAAGGCCTTCGAGCCCGGTCTGCTCGCCGACGCGCACCGCGGGATCCTGTACGTCGACGAGGTCAACCTGCTCCACGACCACCTCATCGACCTCCTCCTCGACGCCGCCGCCATGGGCGCCTCGTACGTGGAGCGCGAGGGCGTCTCCGTGCGGCACGCGGCCCGCTTCCTCCTCGTCGGCACCATGAACCCCGAAGAGGGCGAGCTGCGCCCGCAGCTGCTGGACCGGTTCGGGCTGACCGTCGAGGTCGCGGCCTCCCGGGAACCCGAGCAGCGCGTCGAGGTGGTGCGCCGCCGGCTCGCGTACGAGGACGACCCCGCGGGCTTCGCCGCCCGCTGGGCCGGGGACGAGAGCGAGGTGCGGGCGCGGGTCGTGGCCGCGCGGGCGCTGCTCCCGCAGGTCCGGCTCGGGGACACCGCGCTGCTGCAGATCGCCGCCACCTGCGCCGGGTTCGAGGTCGACGGCATGCGCGCCGACATCGTGATGGCCCGCACCGCGACCGCGCTGGCCGCCTGGGCCGGGCGGACCTCCGTGCTCAAGGAGGACGTCCGGCAGGCCGCCCTGCTGGCCCTCCCCCACCGGCGCCGGCGCAACCCGTTCGACGCGCCCGGCCTGGACGAGGACAAGCTCGACGAGATCCTGAACGGCTTCCCCGACGAGGAGCCCGAGCCGGAGCCGGAGCCCGAGGGCCCCGACGACGGCGGTGACGGCGGCGGCCCCGACGGGGACGGCGGCGGGGTGCCCCCGCAGGGCGGCGGGCCCGAGACCGGGCACGCGCCCGAGGAGACCGCCGCACCGGAGGACGCCGCCCCCGAGCCGCAGCCCTCCGCCCCGCAGGGCGGGGCCGGCCCGGCCGAGCAGGCCGCCGTGGGGGCCGCCGAGCCGTTCCGGACCAAGATGCTGAGCGTGCCCGGCCTCGGCGAGGGCGCGGCCGGCCGGCGTTCGCGCGCCCGTACCGCGCACGGCCGCACCACCGGCGCCCAGCGCCCCCGGGGCCAGCTGACGAAGCTGCACCTGGCGGCCACCGTGCACGCCGCCGCCCCGCACCAGAAGGCCCGCGGCCGCTCCGGTCGCGGCCTCGTCGTGCGCCGGGACGACCTGCGCCAGGCCACCCGGGAGGGCCGCGAGGGCAACCTCGTGCTGTTCTGCGTCGACGCCTCGGGCTCGATGGCCGCCCGGCAGCGGATGGGTGCCGTCAAGGGCGCCGTGCTCTCGCTGCTCCTGGACGCCTACCAGCGCCGGGACAAGGTCGGCCTGATCACCTTCCGCGGCGCGGACGCCGAACTGGCGCTGCCGCCCACCTCCTCGGTGGACGCGGCCGCCGCCCGGCTGGAGAAGCTGCCCACCGGCGGCCGCACCCCCCTCGGCCCGGGCCTGCTCAAGGCCCACGAGGTGCTGCGGATCGAGCGGCTGCGGGACCCCTCGCGCCGCCCGCTGCTCGTCGTCGTCACCGACGGGCGGGCCACCTCGGCCGGGGCCGTCGGCGGTGACCCGCGCGAGCTGTCGGGGCGCAGCGCCCGCCTGCTGGCCGCCGAGGGGATCGCCTCGGTGGTCGTGGACTGCGAGTCCGGGCCGGTCCGGCTGGGCCTGGCCGGGGCGCTCGCCGCCGACCTGGGCGCGCCCGCCGTGACCCTGGACGGGCTGCGGGCCGACTCGCTGGCCGGGCTCGTGAAGAACGTACGTACCGCAGTGACCCGTGAAACCCCCAGGAGGGCCGCGTAATGCCGCAGGGACAGCCGACCGTCGTTCCCGACGACGGGCTCACGACGCGCCAACGCCGCAACCGTCCGCTCGTCTTCGTGCACACCGGCCCGGGCAAGGGCAAGTCGACGGCCGCGTTCGGCCTGGCGCTGCGCGCCTGGAACCAGGGCTGGCCGATCGGGGTGTTCCAGTTCGTCAAGTCGGCGAAGTGGAAGGTCGGCGAGGAGAACGCGCTGAAGGTGCTGGGCGCCTCCGGCGAGGGCGGTTCCGTCGTCTGGCACAAGATGGGCGAGGGCTGGTCCTGGGTCCAGCGGGACGCGCAGCTCGACAACGAGCAGGCCGCCAAGGAGGGCTGGGAGCAGGTCAAGCGCGACCTGGCCGCCGAGACGCACCGGCTGTACGTGCTCGACGAGTTCGCGTACCCGATGCACTGGGGCTGGATCGACGTGGACGAGGTGATCGAGGTGCTGCGCAACCGCCCCGGCACCCAGCACGTGGTCATCACGGGCCGCAACGCCCCGGAGAAGCTCGTGGAGTTCGCGGACCTGGTCACCGAGATGACCAAGGTCAAGCACCCCATGGACGCCGGCCAGAAGGGCCAGAAGGGCATCGAGTGGTGACGTCCGTGAACGTGCCACGGCTGGTCATCGCCGCGCCGTCCTCCGGCAGCGGCAAGACCACCGTGGCGACGGGCCTGATGGCGGCCTTCGCGGAGCGCGGCCTCGCCGTGTCCCCGCACAAGGCCGGGCCCGACTACATCGACCCCGGCTACCACGCGCTGGCCACGGGCCGGCCGGGCCGGAACCTGGACGCCTTCATGTGCGGGCCCGAGCTGGTCGGCCCGCTGTTCGCGCACGGCTCCGCCGGGTGCGACCTCGCCGTGGTCGAGGGCGTGATGGGGCTGTACGACGGGGCCGCGGGGCGGGGCGAGCTGGCCTCGACGGCGCAGGTGGCGAAGCTGCTGCGGGCACCGGTGGTGCTCGTCGTGGACGCCTCCTCGCAGTCGCGTTCGGTGGCGGCGCTGGTGCACGGCTTCGCCTCGTTCGACCCGCAGGTCCGGCTCGGCGGGGTGATCCTCAACAAGGTGGGCTCCGACCGGCACGAGGTGATGCTCCGGGAGGCGCTGGAGGAGGCCGGGATGCCGGTCCTCGGCGTCATGCGGCGGGTCCCGCAGGTGGCGACGCCGTCCCGGCACCTGGGCCTGGTACCGGTGGCGGAGCGGCGGGCCGACGCGGTCGCCGCGGTGGCGGCGCTGGCCGAGCAGGTACGGGCCGGCTGCGACCTGGACGCCCTGATGGCGCTGGCCCGGACGGCGCCGCCGCTGGACTGCGCGGCGTGGTCTCCCGAGGAGGCCGTCTCCGCCCTCGCGGGACCGCGTCCCGTCGTCGCCGTCGCGGGCGGAGCGGCGTTCACGTTCTCGTACGCCGAGCACGCGGAACTGCTGACGGCCGCCGGGGCGGAGGTGGTCCCCTTCGACCCCCTCCACGACGAGGTGCTCCCCGAGGGGGCGAGCGGGCTCGTGATAGGCGGCGGGTTCCCCGAGGTGTACGCCCCGGAGCTGTCTGCGAACGAGCCGCTGCGCAAGGCCGTCGCGGACTTCGCGGCGTCCGGCGGGCCGGTGGCCGCCGAGTGCGCCGGGCTGCTGTACCTGGCGCGCTCCCTCGACGGGAAGCCGATGTGCGGGGTGCTCGACGCCGATGCCCGGATGTCGGAGCGGCTCACCCTCGGCTACCGCGAGGCGGTCGCGGTGTCGGACAGCTCGCTCGCCGCCGCGGGAACGCGGCTGCGGGGCCACGAGTTCCACCGGACGGTGGTCGAGCCGGGTGCCGGAGCGGCGCCCGCGTGGGGGTTCACGCACCCCGAACGCCGCGTCGAGGGCTTCGTACGGCAGGGCGTGCACGCCAGCTACCTGCACACCCACTGGGCGGCGCAGCCCTCGGTCGCCCGGCGCTTCGCGGAAGCCGCGGCAGCGCACCGGTGACCGGCCTCCCCGGCCGGGGGTCAGTCCGCGAGGCCGACCACGAGCCAGATCCCGGCCACCCCGCCCACCGTGCACATCAGCGTGGACAGGGCGGGGTGTTCGTGGTGCGCCTCGGGGAGGATCTCGGCGGCCGCCAGGTACAGCAGGACGCCGCCGAAGAACCCGAGGTACGCCCCGAGGGGTTCCTCCGGAAGGGTGAACAGCAGGGTGGACGCGGCGCCGACGACCGGGGCCACCGCGTCCGCGAAGAGCATCAGCAGGGCCTTGCGGCGGGCGTTCCCGTAGAGGCGGGTGAGCGTGTACGTGTTGAACCCGTCGGCGAAGTCGTGGGTGATGACGGCCAGTGCCACGGCCACGCCCATGCCCTCGCCGACCTGGAAGGCAGCGCCGAGGGCCACTCCGTCGGCGAGGCTGTGACCGACCATCGCGGCGGCCGCGGTCAGGCCGACCTGCGGGACGCGTCCGCCGTTGCCGCCGTGCCCGTCATCGCCTCCGTTGCCGCCGTCGTCCGCGGCGCCGTGCGCGGCCTGGCGTACGGCGAGCAGGCGCTCCACCACGTGGGCCACCAGGAAGCCGCCCACGAAGAGCAGCAGGGCCAGCGGGACGCCGAACACCTCCCGGCCGGCGGCGTGCAGGGCCTCCGGGAGCAGGTCGAGGCCGACCACGCCGAGCATCAGCCCGCCGGCCAGGCCGAGCACCAGGTGGCGGCGGTCGGTGACGCGTTGCGCCGTCCAGCCGCCCGCCAGCGTCATGAGGAACGCGCCCAAAGCAACGATCACCGCCATGTGCCCCTGAATACCGACTGGCGGCCCGGGGCGCACTTCCGCGCGCGGGTGGCGGGCGGCAGCGTGTTGACGAAGAGAGACGGACGAAGGACGGAGGAGGGATCCCGGTGGGCGAGTACGTGACGCGGCTGGTGGTCGGTGTCGGCGGGCGGGCGGGGGTCTCCGTCGAGGAGGTCTGCGCGCTGGTCGAGGAGACGCTGCGGGGTGCCGGGCTGGACACCGCGGCGGTGACGGCGCTGGCCACGGTGGAGTCGAAGACCGGGGAACCGGGGATCACGGGCGCGGCGGAACGTTTCGGCGTGCCCCTGGTCGGCTACCCCGCCGAGCGGCTCGCGCTCATCCCCGTCCCGCACCCCTCGACCGCCGTACGGGACGCCGCCGGCACCGCCTCGGTGGCCGAGGCCGCGGCCCTGGCGGGCGGCGGGGAACTCCTCGTACCCAAGCGGCGCTCGGTCGCGGCGACCTGCGCGGTGGCCACCGCCGAGGAGCACGACCTGCGCCACCACGGCGACGCGGAGGTGGCCGACGCGGGCGGCACGCTGGTCGACCTCGCGGTGAACGTACGCTCCGACACGCCGCCCCAGTGGCTCAAGGACCGGATCGCGGCCAGCCTCGGCGACCTCGCGGCCTACCCCGACGGACGGGCGGCGCGCGCGGCGGTGGCGGCCCGGCACGGGCTCCCCGTCGAACGGGTGCTGCTGACCGCCGGGGCCGCCGAGGCGTTCGTCCTCATCGCGCGGGCCCTGGGCGCCGTACGGCCGGTCGTGGTGCACCCCCAGTTCACCGAGCCCGAAGCGGCCCTGCGGGACGCCGGGCACCGGGTGGAGCGGGTCCTGCTGCGGCCCGAGGACGGCTTCCGGCTGGACCCGGCGGCCGTGCCCGAGGACGCCGACCTGGTGGTGGTCGGCAACCCCACCAACCCGACCTCGGTCCTGCACCCGGCGGGCGTCCTCGCCGCACTGGCCCGGCCCGGACGGACCCTGGTGGTCGACGAGGCCTTCATGGACGCCGTCCCGGGCGAGCGGGAGGCCCTGGCCGGCCGGATGGACGTCCCCGGGCTCATCGTCCTGCGCAGCCTGACGAAGACCTGGGGGCTGGCGGGGCTGCGCATCGGGTACGTCCTCGCCGAACCGGAGGTCATCGCGGAACTGGCCGCCGCACAGCCCCTGTGGCCCGTGTCGACCCCGGCCCTCGTCGCGGCGGAGGCCTGCGTCTCCCCCGCGGCGCTGGCGGAGGCGGAGGCCGCCGCCCGGCGCATCGCCCTGGACCGGGAGCACCTGCTGGCGGGGCTCGCGGAGTTCGAGGAGGTCCGGGTGTCGGGGGTGGCCGAAGGCCCGTTCGTCCTGGTCCGCATCCCGGGCGCGGCAGAGGTACGCACCCGCCTGCGCGCCCTCGGCTTCGCGGTGCGCCGCGGCGACACCTTCCCGGGCCTGGACCCCGACTGGCTCCGCCTGGCAGTCCGCGACCGCACCACCACGGGCCGCCTCCTCCAGGCCCTGGACCACGCATTGGCGCTGGCGGGGCGGTAGGGGGCCCGGCTCCCGGCGCGGGCCCGCCATCTCCCCCTCGACCCCCGTCGGCCGGGCGGCGGCTGCCCACCCGCCTCCCACGGTGCGGGTGGGTGGCCGCGGAGAGCGGGATCCCCTCGGGCGGTCTCAGGGAGGGTTGGGGGCTTCCCGTCAGTCCCATCGTCCTTCCGGTTCGTGCCGGCCTGTCAAGGGCGCTCCCTTCGGTCG
>NZ_JBIVEG010000056.1:0-20318 GCF_044747545.1 Streptomyces sp. NPDC090077 | reverse complement strand
CGGCGTTTAGGCGCGGGGGTCTGGGGGCGGAGCCCCCAGAAGGGGTCCGGGCGCAGCCCGGGGAACGGTGGAAGGGCGGGTAGGGGACCAGCCCCGCGCAGCGGCACCCCCGCGCCGCCCCACCGCACCGGCCCCGCGCAGACGCCCCGCCCCGCGCGGCAGCGCAACGGCCGCCACCGATGAATTCCGCGGCAGCGGCCGGTCATCCCCCCGTGGAGATCAGAACCCTGGCCCTGGAAGGGCCCCAGCCGGACGTCCCCGCCCTCTGCGCCCGCGTCCGCGACGCCTGCCGGGACGGCCCCCGCGGCATCGTCTGCGACACCAGGGGCGTCACGACGCCCACCCTCGCCACCGTCGACGCCCTCGCCCGCATGGCCCTCACGGCCCGCCGCCACGGCGCCCCCTTCACCGTGACCGGCGCAGCCCCCCGGCTACAGGCCCTGCTCCACCTCGTCGGCCTCGCCGGGGAGCTCCTCGGGCAGCCCGAAGAGCGGGAACCACCGGGCGGTGTCCAGGAAGGCGTTCAGCCCGACGATCCGCCCCTCTGACACCTCCAGCACCTGGAGCGCCCACGGCACGTGCCCGGGCAGGCCGTCCTCCCGCGGACGGTACTGCCCGAACGCCGGGAGCCCGTTCGCCGTGGTCGGCACCAGCCGGGAGCCCTTGCAGCCGATGCCCTGCTCCAGGTGCCACGCGGCGATGTCCGCGGGCCCCCGCAGCCACAGGTCGAACGGCGGCATCGACAGCACCGCGTCCTCGTGCAGCAGCTCGGTGAGCCGCGAGATGTCGTACGCCTCGAAGGCCGACAGGTACTGCTCCAGCAGCTTCGCCTGCTCCGCGTCCAGCGGGTCCTTCGGCTCGCTCGGCCGCAGCGCCTGCCCCGACAGCGTCGCCCGCGCCCGCTGGAGCGCGCTGTTCACCGACGCGACCGAGGTCTCCAGGAGCTGAGCGACCTCGTCCGCCTTCCAGGCCAGCACCTCCCGCAGGATCAGCACCGCCCGCTGCTTCGCCGGCAGGTGCTGGAGCGCCGCCACGAAGGCCAGCCGGACGGACTCCTTCGCCAGCGCCAGCTCCGCCGGGTCGGCGGTCTGCGGCAGCACCCGCCCGTCCGGCACCGGCTCCAGCCAGGTCACCTCGGGCCGCTCGTTCAGCACGGCCGAGGCCTGGTGCTGCGGCGCGGACAGGTCCATCGGCCGGGCCCGCTTGTTCCCCGCCTTCAGCAGGTCCAGGCAGACGTTGGTGGCGATCCGGTACAGCCACGACCGCAGCGAGGAACGCCCCTCGAACTTCTCGTGCGCCCGCCAGGCGCGGACGTACGTGTCCTGCACCGCGTCCTCGGCGTCGAAGGACGAGCCGAGCATCCGGTAGCAGTAGCCGGTCAGCTCGACGCGGTAGCGGTCCATCGCCGCGTCGAGTTCCGGTGACGAGGTAGCAAGGTCGCTCATGGCCGCCGTCCCCCAGGAGGTTGTCCGTCCCTTCGGAAACTACCCGAGGGGTCCGACAACGGCAGCCGGAGCGGGCGGCAACGTCAGGTTCCGGGCTTGCGCCCGTACACGAAGACGTCCTCGCCGTTGGTGAGCATGTTCCAGTACGCCTTCGCGTCGGTCGTCGTCATGTTCACGCAGCCGCCCGAACCCGGCGGGTTCCACATGCTCTTGGTGACCGAGTGGAAGGCGATGCCCCCGTCGAAGAACTGCGAGTAGGGCATGGAGACGTTGTAGATCGTCGACCAGTGGTTGATGGACCGGTAGTAGATCTTCTTCAGGCCGGTCCGCGTCGGCGTCTCCGCCTTGCCGGTGCGCACCGCCACCGGACCGTACTTCAGCGTCGCCCCGTCCTGGATCCAGCTGAGCTGCCGGGTCAGGTCGACGCACGCGATCCGCCCCAGATTGGTCGGGCACTTCCCCTCGGCGTTCGGGTTCTTGCCCGCCGCCCGCTGCGCCAGCATCGTGTTCATCGTCTGCCAGGTCAGCGGCCCGGCGTACCCCATGGTCGGGGTGATCCCGTGGGTGGCCTGGAAGGACTGGATCGCCGTGCAGTCGGCCGCCGACTGCACGCCGTCCACCGGCCGCCCCAGGAACTGCTCGACCTGCCGCTGATAGGGCCCGGTGGTCACGTTGCAGGCGGCGGCCTGGGCCGGCCCGCCCCCCACGACCACCAGCGGCGCTGCCAGCGCCATGGCCCCGCCGAACACCACCGCAGCCCGCTGCCGCGCGCGCACGCGTATCGCCGCCATCCGGTCCTCCCCTGCCTCGCCCGCACTGTGGGGGCGCCAATGGCTCCCAAGCTAGAGCGAGTTGCGCACGGCGCACAGACCTTGAACGGAGTTGGTCGCAGCGGGCCCGTTTCCGGGCCCGGAAACGGGCGTCAGTGGGCGTCAGCGGCCGTCAGCGGGCCGCCGCGGTGCGGGTGCCCGGGGCGAGCAGCCGACGCCGCTCGGCGCGGGCCGCGTGGGACCCGTACAGGGTGATCGAGACGACGCCCAGCACCGCCAGCAGCGCGATCCCGACCGTGGCCGCCCACCCCGAGGCGTGGTACGCCAGCGCGCCCAGGGTGCCGCCCGCGCTGGAGCCGAGGTAGTACGCGGACTGGTACAGCGCCGAGGCCTGCGCCCGGCCCGTCTTCGCCGTCCGGCTCACCGCCGCCGACGCCACCGCGTGCCCGGCGAAGAACCCGGCCGTGATCAGCACCAGCCCCGGCAGGATCAGCCACAGCGAGTCGGCGAGCGACAGCAGCAGACCCAGCGCGGTCGTGGTCACCGCCAGGTACAGCGCCCCGCGCCGGCCCGCCCGGGCCACCAGCTGCCCGGCCGCCGCCGAGGAGACCGTACCCACCAGGTACACGAGGAAGACCGACCCGACCACGCCCTGGCCGAGCGAGAACGGCGCCTCCACCAGCCGGTACCCGATGACCGTGTACACGGCCCCGAAGACGGTCATGAACAGCGCGCCGATCCCGTACAGCCGCAGCAGCAGCGGATCCCGCAGGTGACCGGCGACCGTACGGCCCACCGCGCGCGGGTTCAGCGACGCCGGACGGAAGAACCGCGCCCGGGGCAGCAGCACCAGGAAGGCCACCGCGCAGACCAGCGCCATCACGCCGACGGCCAGCAGCCCGCCGCGCCAGCCCCACAGCTGGGCACCCCAGCCCGTGACGATCCGGCCGCTCATGCCACCGATCGAGTTGCCCGCCACGAACAGCCCGATCGCCCCGACCAGCGCCTTCGGCCGGACCTCCTCCGCCAGGTACGCCATCGCCGAGGCGGGCACGCCCGCGATCGCGGCGCCCTGCACCGCGCGCAGCGCCACCAGCCACTCCAGGTTCGGCGCGAACGGCACCAGCAGGCCGATGCCGACCGCGACCACCATCGAGCAGGTCATCATCCGGGTCCGGCCGAACCGCTCGGACAGCGCGCTCAGCGGCAGGACGAACAGGGCGAGCGCACCGGTGGCCGCCGACACCGTCCAGCTGGCCTGGCCGGCGGTCACGCCGAAACCGGCGGAGACCGCGGGCAGCAGGGCCTGGGTGGAGTAGAGGAGGGCGAAGGTCGCCAGGCCCGCGGCGAAGAGCGCGAGGCTCATCCGGCGGTAGCCGGGGCGGCCGGGGGAGTGGGGTTCGGGGGACGACGGGGTGGAGGCACCCGTGGTGACGGGTGCCCCGGTATGAACGGGAGGCATACGTCGACCGTAGGCCCCCCTTTTTCATGCGTCCAATGCACAGAACCCGGATAATCAATCCACCCGTGCATCAGCCCTGCTCAGCCCCTCGGATATCAATGAACCGTTACGAAGAAGACATGGCTGTGACACAAGGCCTGGCCCCCCGCCTCGCCCAGTTCGTCGCCGTCGCCCGGCACGAGCACGTCACCCGCGCCGCACACGAGCTGGGCGTGCCCCAGTCCACCCTGTCCCGGGCGATGGTCCGCCTCGAACAGGACCTGGGCGTCTCGCTGTTCGCCCGCAAGGGCCGCACCGTCGCCCTCACCACCGCGGGCCGCACCTTCCTCGCCTCCGCCGAGGAGGCCCTCGCCGGGATCGCCCGCGCCGCCGGATCCGTCCAGCAGGACGCCGACCCGGCCTTCGGCAAGGTCGCGTTCGGCTTCCTGCACACCCTGGGCCCCGAGACCGTGCCCGGCCTGATCCGCGCCTTCCGCGCCGACCACCCCCGGGTCCGGTTCGCCCTCGTCCAGAACTACGGCGAGGCCATGCTGGAGAAGCTCCGCGCCGGGGAACTCGACCTCTGCCTGACCTCGCCGGTGCCCGACGCCCCCGACCTGGTCGCCCGCCGCCTCGACGAGCAGCGGCTGCGCCTGGTGGTCCCGGACGACCACCGCCTCGCGGGCCGCAAGCGCATCCGCCTCGCCGAGGCCGCGGAGGAAACCTTCGTCACCCTGGAGCCCGGCTACGGCCTGCGCCGGATCACCGACGACCTGTGCGCGGAGGCCGGGTTCACGCCCCGGGTCGCCTTCGAGGGCGAGGAGGCCGAGACCCTGCGCGGCCTGGTCGCCGCGGGCCTCGGGGTCGCCCTCCTGCCCCCGCCGCCGGTCGCCCGCCCGGGGGTGGTCGAGCTGACGGTGACGGCACCGCGTGCGGTCCGCGAGATCGGCGTCGCCTGGCTGGACGGCCACCCGGACACCCCGCCGGTGGCGGCGTTCAAACGCTTCCTCCTGTCCCGCCGCGGCCGCCTCCTCCCCGAACTGGAACCGCCGGCCTAGCCGCCGTCCTTCGGCGCCAGCGCCGCCGACAGCAAGTACCCCGCCTGGAAGCGGGACTTGGCCCCTACCGCCCGCATGATCTCGGCGATGTGGCGTTGGCAGGTGCGTTCGGACATGCCGAGGCGGCGGGCGATGACCTTGTCCTCCAGGCCGTCCGAGAGGAGGCGGACGATGGTCTGGCGGAGTTCGTCGGAGAGGGTTCTGGCCGCTTCGGGGCTGACGGAGGTGGGGAAGGGGCGGGCGCCGAGCCAGGAGCGTTCGAAGGCGGCGGTCATGAAGTGGACGACGTTGGGCTCGCGGACCACGAGGGCGGCTCCCTGGCGGTCGGGTACGGCCATGAGGCCGGTGTGCTCGTCGAAGATCAGCATGCGCATGAGGCCGTCGCCGAGGGTGCGCACCTGGGCGCCCAGGGCCGTGACCCGTTCGACGTAGGCCGCGGTGGGGCGGGAGTAGCGGGCGGTGTGCTGGTAGATGGTCCGCATCCGGACCCCGCGGGCCAGCAGGGACTCGTCCCGTCCGACCGCTTCCTCCAGGGACTCCTGGGGCCGGCCGCCGCCCGGCTGGGAGGTGAGCAGTTCGCGTTCGCAGCCCGCCGCCAGCTCGGTGATCAGGCCGCGCACCGCGCCGAGGTCGGTCACCAGCTCCAGCCGTCCCGACCCGCTCAGGTCCCGGTGCGCGGCCCCCGCCTCGTACGCGGGCACCAGTGCCTCCAGCCGCCCGCGCAGCCGGTCCATCTCGTCATGGGTCTCCCGGACGAGCAGCGCCATCGGGGCCAGCGCCCGGGCCGCCGCCGCGCGGGGCGCGACCGCGCACCACCGCTCGGGGCCGTCGCCGTCGGGCAGCCGCTGGAGCAGGTGCGCGGCGGCCAGCTCGGTCACCGCCGCCCCCGCGCGGGCCCCGAGTGCGGTGGTGGCCTCGGGGACGGTGAAGGCGTGCCGGTCGACGGCGTACGCGTACAGGCGCCGGGCCGTCGGGCTCAGGTCTTCCGGGTCACCGGGGTCGTCGGGGGTGTCGGGGACTTCGGGGTCTTCTGCATCGGCGTGGGCTGGGGCTGGCATATGCACATTCGTCCCTGCCTGTGCCCCTTCGTAAACCCCTCAGGTTCCCGCAAGGCGACAAGTCGACGCCTGGGCGACGGCCCCCGGCATATGACGAACCGGCACAGTGGACCCCACGACGCGCGGCCGCGCCGCCCGGGGCCATCCGACCGAGAGGGGACGGAACGGCCGGCCCCGGTGTGCCGGCGCGGCCCGTGGCGCAACCGTCGGGACGGGTCAGGCCGGCTTCGCGTAGCCGCCGAAGCCCGTCCAGTCCACCGCCACGCACGGCTCGTCGCCGAGCACCCACGCGTCGTGTCCCGGGGCGATGACCATGAGGTCTCCCGGGCCGTACTCGGCGCCCTCGCCGTCGTCCATCACGACCTGCATGCGGCCGCTGACCACGTACCCCGTGTGCGCGGACTGGCAGCTGTCCGTGCCCGCCAGCGGCTTGATGTGCTCCGACCACTTCCAGCCCGGCTCGAAGACCGCGCGCCCGACCGCCCCGCCGTCCGTCTGGATCAGGTCCAGCCTGCCCTTGCCGTCGGCGAACGGCCGTGTCTCGTCCGCGCTGTCGAAGTTCCTGCGCACCATCCCGGCCATGGCGGACCGCCTCCAGGAGAGCACCCCGAGCCGACCCCGAGTCCACTCCTCACGATACGTCCGCCCGCGCGTCCGCTCAGCCCCGCAGCGACCGCCCGAAACCCGAGGCCAGCGGCATCCTCAGGCCCAGCGGAGGAGGCGCCGCCAGCGCGTCCACGACCGGCCGCGACCACCGGCCCGAGTGCATCGCGCCGCGTACGAAGTCCACCGCCAGCGCCACCACTTCCGAGCGGTGCTCCCGCAGCCCGTGGCCGTCCGAGTGCACCTCGAACCGGCACGTGGAACGATTCGCCTTCTTCGCCCGCTCCGCCAGCCGGAAGGAGGACTCCGGGTCGCTCCGCGCGTCGTTCGTGCCGTGCACGATCAGCACCTGCCGCCCGGCGAGCTGCTTCACCGGTTCAGGGGAGCCCGCGTCGACGCCCTCCGTTAAGCAAGGGGCCAGCGCCACCACCGAGTTGACGGCCCCGTGCCCCGCGGCGAGCAGTGCCGCCCGGCCGCCCGCCCCGAAGCCGGCCAGGCACACGGGGACGTCCCCGTACAGCCGCACCGCCTCGTCCGCCGCCCACGCGGCGTCCTCCTCCCGGGGCCCGGCCCCGTGCACCACCGGGTGCGCCACCAGCCCCTGCGCCCCGCCCGACCGGGCCAGTGCCCGCGCGAGCGGACGTACCGGACCGGGGGCGAATCTGGACGCCCCGGGAAGCAGGAGGACCACACCACTGACCGTCGAGACCGAGCCGTTCGCGCCGGCCGCCCGCCCCAGGCGGGCCCCGCGCGCCGGCGGCGCATGCTGTGCCATGGCGGAACAGTCTCAGACTGACAGGTGTACGCCACCCGTCCGTACGGTCTCTGTTACATATCGACCCCGGCTGCCGACGCGCTGCTCTACGCGCGTAGGAGTAGAGTGCCGGGATGACGAGCGAGACCCCCAACCTGCCCACCCCGGACCAGATCCGCCGCTCCCCGAAGGTGCTGCTGCACGACCACCTCGACGGTGGTCTGCGCCCTGGGACCATCATCGAGCTGGCGGCCGAGGTCGGCTACGACAAGCTGCCCGAGACCGACGCCGACAAGCTGGGCGTCTGGTTCCGCGACGCCGCCGACTCCGGCTCCCTCCCGCGCTACCTGGAGACGTTCGCGCACACCTGCGCCGTCATGCAGACGAAGGAGGCCCTCTTCCGGGTCGCCGCCGAGTGCGCCGAGGACCTGGCCGAGGACGGCGTCGTGTACGCCGAGATCCGCTACGCCCCCGAGCAGCACCTCGAAGCCGGCCTGACCCTCGAAGAGGTCGTCGAGGCCGTGAACGACGGCTTCCGCGAGGGCGAGCGCCGCGCCAAGGCCAACGGCCACCGCATCCGCGTCGGCGCCCTGCTGACCGCCATGCGCCACGCCGCCCGCGCGCTGGAGATCGCCGAGCTGGCCAACCGCTACCGCGACAACGGCGTGGTCGGCTTCGACATCGCCGGCGCCGAGGCAGGGTTCCCTCCCACCCGCCACCTCGACGCCTTCGAGTACCTCAAGCGCGAGAACAACCACTTCACCATCCACGCGGGCGAGGCCTTCGGCCTCCCGTCCATCTGGCAGGCCCTGCAGTGGTGCGGCGCCGACCGCCTGGGCCACGGCGTGAAGATCATCGACGACATCGAGGTCGCCGAGGACGGCTCGGTCACGCTGGGCCGCCTGGCCTCGTACGTCCGGGACAAGCGCATCCCCCTGGAGATGTGCCCCACCTCCAACCTGCAGACCGCCGCGGCCGCCTCGTACGCCGAGCACCCGATCGGCCTGCTGCGCAAGCTGCACTTCCGGCTGACGGTCAACACCGACAACCGCCTGATGAGCGGCACCAGCATGAGCCGCGAGTTCGAGCACCTGGTCGACACCTTCGGCTACTCGCTCGACGACATGCAGTGGTTCACCGTCAATGCGATGAAGTCCGCGTTCATTCCTTTCGATGAACGACTCGCGATGATCAACGACGTGATCAAGCCGGGTTATGCGGAGCTGAAGTCCGAATGGCTGTTCCGGCAGACCGCCTCCACCAGCGGAACTGTCTCGGCCTAGGCCGCGGACTGACCCACGGAAAGCGTCCGGGAGATTCAACTCCCGGACGCTTTCTCGTATTTACGGATGTTTGCGGGAGGGGGTTTGAAGTGGCTAGTTTGCGGAGCCGCTCAGTTCCCCGTCGCAAGGACGATCTTTCATGAAGCAGTCTGCTGCCAAGTCCCTCGGTGTCGCTGTGATCGGTGCCGCTCTCGCCGCGGGTGCCGCCGGCACCGCCTCCGCCTCGGCGCTCCCCGCCGCCAGCCTGACGGACACCCTCGGCTCCCTGACCAGCGCGACCAGCTCCCTCACCGACCAGACGGGCAAGGCCGAGCAGGGGAGCGAGGCCACCGACGCCGCCGCCCCCGTCGGCCAGCTGCTCGGCGGCCTGGCCCCCGTGGCCGGCCCGCTCGGCGCCCTCGGCTGACCCGAGCCCCGGGAAATCGCACGCACGCGCCCGCGGTGCACACCCCTTCGAGGAGGTGTGCGCCGCGTCGCGCGGTGTGCCACGATCGCCCCCAACTTGCCGCCGACACATGGGGTATGAGGTTCGGTCATGCGCATCACGGCACGATTCACGGCACCCGCGACGAGGCTCGCGCTGCTCCCCGTACTGCTCCTCGGAGCGGCCGCGTGCAGCAGCGGTACGGACGCCCCCGCGTCCGGCAGGACACCGGACCCCAAGGGCTCCGCGGCCGTCCGCCCCTCGGGCGCGCCCGGCCCCGCGGCGGCCCCCGCCGCGCCGAAGGCCAAGGACGCGAGCCTGGAGCGGGCGGCGCTCGTCCAGGGCGACGTGGCCGGCTACCAGATCTCCGCGCAGGGCAAGAACCCGAACGCCCCCGACGGACAGCCGCAGGCCGACAAGAAGGCCTGCCAGCCGCTCGCGGACGTCATGGGCGACAAGCCCGACCCGGCCGCCCACGAGACGGTCAACCGCGGCATCGGCTCGCAGAAGCAGATGGGACTCGCGGTCTCCGCCTCCGTCAGCTCCTACGGGGAGGCCGAGGCCAAGCGGGTCGTCGCCCGGCTGCGCGAGGCCGTCGCGGCCTGCGGTACGGGCTTCACCGCCACCGTCGAGAAGCAGACCGGCCGCTACCGGGACGTGAAGGCCGTCCCGTACCGGACGGCGGGCGAGGAGACGGTCAGCTGGACCACGACCGCCACCGCCGAGGGCGTCTCGGCGCCGGTCCACCTGGTCGTCGTACGCCAGGGCGACCGGGTCGTGCGGCTGATGGCCCTGAACGTGGCCGCCGCGGACCAGAAGGCGCTGGTCCCGCAGGAGATCGCGGACAAGCAGCTGGAGAAGGTCAGGAAGGCGGGCTGAGTCCCGCCGGAGTCCCGCTCGGGCGCCCGAGGGATCTTCCACGGGTTCCCCGGCGCCTCCGGGGATCTCCGGAGATCTTCGGGGACCTACCAGGCGGTCTGCGCCGAGCCCGCGCCGGCCTTCTCGTTCGGGAGCAGCAGCCACAGCGCCAGGTAGATGAGGAACTGCGGGCCGGGCAGCAGGCACGAGGCCACGAAGATGATCCGCATCGTGCGGGTCTTGATGCCGAAACGCCGTGCGAGCCCGGCGCAGACGCCGCCGATCATCCGTCCGTCACGGGGGCGGGTAATCGCGCTCATTTCTCTTCTCCTTCGTAGAGGATCGCGCTCCGGGATCTTCCCTTCCGCGATGCCTCAATACTCGCGCGGTACCGCCGAAAGGACCTCGGTCCAGGGTCCGATGCCGACCCTGGTAATTCTCGGGGTGGGCCCCTGAGACGCGTGGGTGCGGCGCAGCCGGGCGCGCAGCACCGGTACGACGGCCAGGTGGACGATCACCACCCCGACGGTGTTCAGCAGCAGCGCGTCCACGTCCAGCACCCGTCCCGGCACCGCGGTCTGGAGCATCTCGATGCCGAGCGAGATCAGTACGGCCGCGGCCGCCGTCCGCACCAGCGAGGCCCAGGCCGCCAGCGGCCCCGGGGTCAGCCGCCCGCCGGCCAGCGGCAGCAGCACCCCCAGCGGGGCCAGCAGCGCCAGCCCCTCGCCGATCCGCCGCGCGGCCTCCAGCGGGCCGTACGCGAGGTCCGCCCTGATCCCCTCCAGCGGGGTCAGGTTCGCGGCCGCGGCCCAGGGGACGTCCAGGGGGCTCAGCGTCAGCCATCCGACGACCAGCAGGTGCGCGGCCAGCAGGGCCGCGCTCAGGAGCCGGGACCGGACCGGGAGCTTCGTGGCGGTGGCGGCGCTGCCGCTGGCCTCATGACGGTGCACACCTGCGAGGACGCACCCCCCGGCGGCACCGGTTCCGGCACCGGTGGCCGTTACGTACCGGTTACGGCAGCTCAACGGATGCACCGATCAGCGGACGTCCCGATCGGCGGACGTCCCGCTCAGCCGACGGGCCCGGCCGCCGGCCGGCCCCGGTCAGCCCGTGGCCAGCAGGACGGCCAGCAGTACCGCACCGGCCACGGCCGGCGCGATGATCTCGTACGCCCAGCGCACCCGGACCGAGCCCTGCGCGCCGGGCCGGGCCGCCCCGCGCTCGGCGAGCTCGCGCAGCTCGTCCACGACCTTGTCGGCGGCTGCCCGCGGCGGCTCGGCCGGCTCCGCCCCCTCGCCCTCGGCGGCCATGCCCTTGCCGCGCAGCGCGTTCCCGCGGCTGAACTGCCGGCCGGCCTTCTTGCGCTCGCGCAGCGACACCGGCACCGACCACAGCTGGTACTTCGCCCCCTCCGCCAGCACCTCGGCCGAGTACCCGGCGCGCACCGCGTCGACGGCGCCCCAGGGCAGCTCGATGATCCGGAAGGGGTTGCGGACCCGCATCCGGTCGTCGTTGGCGAAGACGGCCGGGCGGAGGGTGAACGCCACGATCAGCGGGACGGCGAGCAGCGCGACCGCGACGCCGGTCCAGCGCGCGCTCCCCCCGCCCCGTACGACGGCGTCCCCGCACAGCCACGCGACGAGCGCGAGCAGCAGCACCCCGGAGACGACGGCCATGGGGGAGCGGTAGACGCGGTCGGCGTAGACCGGCTCGTGGGGGGAGGGCGTAGTCATGCGGCCGATTGTGCCCCATGGCCTGCCGGGAGGTGCGGCCGAGCGGCCCCGGAAGCTCCGATGACGGATCTCACGCCCATATGTGCACCGAAGGGGGTGACAGGCGCTACGCGCGTAGATATGCTCATCTGGTGACCATGCCCACCACCCTCACCGCATTCGCTGACGTGACGACGTCCGACAGCGCGCTGCGCCGCTTCCTGCACGGGCTGCCCGGCGTAGACGCAGTCGGCCTGGAGGCCCGTGCGGCCTCGCTCGGCACCCGCTCGATCAAGACGACGGCCAAGGCGTACGCCATCGACCTGGCCATCTCGATGATCGACCTGACCACGCTTGAGGGTGCGGACACCCCGGGCAAGGTCCGGGCGCTCTCCGCCAAGGCCGTCAACCCCGACCCGACCGACCGCAGCACGCCCATGACCGCCGCGGTCTGCGTGTACCCCGACATGGTGGCCACCGCCAAGGCCGCGTTGAACGGAGCCGACGTCAAGGTCGCCTCCGTCGCCACCGCCTTCCCGGCCGGCCGCGCCGCCCTGCCGGTCAAGCTGGCCGACACCCGGGACGCCGTCGCCGCCGGCGCCGACGAGATCGACATGGTCATCGACCGTGGCGCCTTCCTCGCCGGCCGCTACCTGGAGACGTACGAGCTGATCAAGGCCGTGAAGGAGGCGTGCGTCCGCCCCGACGGGACCGCCGCCCGCCTCAAGGTCATCTTCGAGACCGGCGAGCTGTCGACGTACGACAACATCCGCCGCGCCTCCTGGATCGGCATGCTCGCGGGCGCCGACTTCATCAAGACCTCCACCGGCAAGGTCGGCGTCAACGCCACCCCCGCCAACACCCTGCTCATGCTCGAAGCCGTCCGCGACTTCAAGGCGCAGACTGGAATCCAGATCGGCGTGAAGCCGGCCGGCGGCATCCGCACGACCAAGGACGCGCTCAAGTTCCTGGTCCTGGTCAACGAGACCGTGGGCGAGGACTGGCTGACCAACGAGTGGTTCCGGTTCGGCGCCTCCAGCCTGCTGAACGACCTGCTCATGCAGCGCCAGAAGCTGAGCACCGGGCGTTACTCCGGTCCCGACTACGTGACGGTGGACTGATCACCATGGCATCCCTCTTCGAGTACGCACCGGCCCCCGAGTCCCGCTCGGTCGTCGACATCGCCCCCTCCTACGGGCTCTTCATCGACGGCGAGTTCACCGACGCCGCCGACGGCAAGGTCTTCAAGACCGTCAGCCCCTCCAGCGAGGAGGTGCTGTCCGAAGTCGCCCAGGCCGGCGCCGCCGACGTCGACCGCGCCGTCAAGGCCGCCCGCCGCGCCTTCGAGAAGTGGTCCGCGCTGCCCGGCTCCGAGCGCGCCAAGTACCTCTTCCGCATCGCCCGGATCATCCAGGAGCGCAGCCGCGAGCTCGCCGTCCTGGAGACCCTGGACAACGGCAAGCCGATCAAGGAGACCCGCGACGCGGACCTCCCCCTGGTCGCCGCCCACTTCTTCTACTACGCGGGCTGGGCCGACAAGCTCGACCACGCCGGCTACGGCGCCAACCCGCGCCCCCTCGGCGTGGCCGGCCAGGTCATCCCGTGGAACTTCCCGCTGCTGATGCTCGCGTGGAAGATCGCCCCGGCGCTCGCCACCGGCAACACCGTCGTCCTCAAGCCCGCGGAGACCACCCCCCTGTCGGCGCTGTTCTTCGCGGACATCTGCCGCCAGGCCGGCCTGCCCAAGGGCGTCGTCAACATCATCCCCGGCTACGGGGACGCGGGCGCCGCGCTCGTCGAGCACCCGGACGTCAACAAGGTCGCCTTCACCGGCTCCACCGCGGTCGGCAAGGCCATCGCCCGCCAGATCGCCGGCACCGACAAGAAGGTCACCCTGGAGCTGGGCGGCAAGGGCGCCAACATCGTCTTCGACGACGCCCCCATCGACCAGGCCGTCGAGGGCATCGTCAACGGCATCTTCTTCAACCAGGGCCAGGTCTGCTGCGCGGGCTCCCGCCTCCTGGTCCAGGAGTCGATCCACGACGAGCTCCTCGACTCCCTCAAGCGCCGCCTCTCCACGCTGCGCCTGGGCGACCCGCTCGACAAGAACACCGACATCGGCGCGATCAACTCCGCCGAGCAGCTCGCCCGGATCACGGCCCTGGCCGACACCGGCGAGGCCGAGGGCGCCGAGCGCTGGTCCCCGGCGTGCGAGCTGCCGTCCGCCGGCTACTGGTTCGCCCCGACGCTCTTCACGAACGTCACCCAGGCGCACACCGTGGCCCGCGACGAGATCTTCGGCCCGGTGCTGTCCGTGCTGACCTTCCGTACGCCCGACGAGGCCGTCGCCAAGGCCAACAACAGCCAGTACGGCCTGTCCGCCGGCATCTGGACGGAGAAGGGCTCCCGCATCCTCGCGGTCGCCAACAAGCTCCGCGCGGGTGTGGTGTGGGCCAACACGTTCAACAAGTTCGACCCGACCTCGCCCTTCGGCGGTTACAAGGAGTCGGGCTTCGGCCGCGAGGGCGGCCGCCACGGCCTGGAGGGCTACCTCGCCCCGTCGAACCCGAAGGGTGCGCGCTGATGAGTGCTGTTGAGTCTTCTGTGACCCGACTGAACGTCTTCAAGACCTACAAGCTGTACGTCGGGGGCAAGTTCCCCCGCTCCGAGAGCGGCCGGGTGTACGAGGTGAGCGACTCCAAGGGCAACTGGCTGGCCAACGCCCCGCTGTCCTCCCGCAAGGACGCCCGTGACGCGGTCGTCGCGGCCCGCAAGGCCTTCGGCGGCTGGGCCGGCGCCACCGCCTACAACCGCGGCCAGATCCTCTACCGCATCGCCGAGATGCTGGAGGGCCGCCGCGAGCAGTTCGTCCGCGAGGTCGGCGAGGCCGAGGGCCTGTCCAAGTCGAAGGCCGCCGCCGTCGTCGACGCGGCCATCGACCGCTGGGTCTGGTACGCGGGCTGGACCGACAAGATCGGCCAGATCGCCGGCGGGGCCAACCCCGTCGCGGGCCCGTTCTTCAACCTCTCCACCCCGGAGCCGACCGGCGTCGTCACCGTCGTCGCCCCGCAGCAGTCGTCCTTCCTGGGCCTCGTCTCGGTGATCGCCCCGGTCATCGCGACGGGCAACACGGCGGTCGTCATCGCCAGCGAGAAGGCCCCGCTCCCCGCCCTCTCCCTGGGCGAGGTGCTGGCCACCTCCGACCTGCCCGGCGGCGTGGTCAACATCCTCTCCGGCAAGGCCGCGGAGATGGGCCCGCACCTGGCCTCCCACCAGGACGTCAACGCCGTCGACCTGGCGGGCGCCGACGCGGCCCTCGCCAAGGAGCTGGAGATCGCCGCGGCGGACAACCTCAAGCGCGTCCTGCGTCCACAGCCTGTGGACGACTGGACCGCCGACCCCGGCACCCACCGGATGACGGCCTTCCTGGAGACCAAGACGGTCTGGCACCCCACCGGATCGCTCGGCTCGGGCGGCTCCTCCTACTAGGCCGTCTCTTCCGGATCTTGCCTGGCCCGCGCCGCCCGGCACCGCACCTCGCCGCGTTGGCGGAGCACCCGAGTACGTCCAGTACAAGGGCGCCCCGCCAACGCGCCGATGCACGGCACCGGACGACGCGGGCTTAACCGGCAAGATCCGAAAGAGACGACCCAGGACCGCCCGCGTGAGACCGGCCCTGGCGGCGACCCCCGTGCCGCCAGGGCCTTCACGCGTCCGCTACGCCTTCGGGAGCACCGGCCCCAGCAGCGAGGTGACCGCCGCCGTCGGCAGCTCCTTCACCGACGGCCCCTGCGTCAGGATCCCCGTCACCATCGTCGTGCCCACCGCCGGGAAGTCCGCGACCTTCGTCGCCACCCCGTTGTCCAGCGGGTCCACCCCGGTCTTGGCCAGCGGGTTCACCTTCAGGTCCCCGAGCGGGTTGGCGATCCCGGCCACCGCCGCGTTGAGATCGGTCTCGGCCGCCTGGAGGTTCGTCTGCGAGGCCTGGGCCCCGCCCGCCGCCATCGCCAGGGCCGCCCCGGCCATGGACAGGCTCAGGCCGGCGGCGCGGAGCCGGTGCGCGGAGGGTTCGGGGGCTGCGTGACGTGCCATGGATTCCCGCCTGTGGTCGTAGTCGCGTGCGCACACAGAGTAGTGGAGCCGGTATCCCGGATTCCAACCCGTCGTGTGAGACCGGTCGCAGGGCCTGTCCGCAGTGTGTTGATACGCCGGGTCATGCCTCACACTGGTCTCCCGTGAGCTGTTCATCTCCCCTTCCCACGCGCGTCGTGCTGCTGACCGGTCCCTCGGGCTCCGGCAAGTCCTCGCTCGCGGCCCGGTCGGGCCTCCCCGTACTGCGCCTGGACGACTTCTACAAAGAGGCGACGGACCCCACCCTCCCGCTCGTCGAAGGCAGCTCCGACATCGACTGGGACTCCCCGCTCTCCTGGGACGCGGACACCGCCGTCGCCGCCATCGCGGAACTCTGCGCCGCCGGCCGCACCGACGTCCCCGTCTACTCCATCGCCACGTCCTCCCGGACCGGCACGGAAACCCTCGACATCGACCGCACCCCGCTGTTCATCGCCGAGGGCATCTTCGCCGCCGACATCGCGGCCCGCTGCCAGGAACTGGGCCTGCTCGCCGACGCCATCTGCCTGCGCGGCCGCCCCTCCACCACCTTCCGCCGCCGCTTCCTGCGCGACCTGCGCGAAGGCCGGAAGTCCGTACCCTTCCTGCTGCGCCGCGGCTACCGCCTGATGCGCGCCGAACGCGGCATCGTCGCCCGGCACGTCCGCCTCGGCGCCCACGCCTGCGCCCGCGACGAAGCCCTCGGCCGGCTCGCCGCAGCCGCCGCCGGCCGCCACCGCACCCCCACCGCCATCTGATCTGACCCGGCAGAACGCCCCGGACACAGCGAAAAGGCGGGATCACGCGGACCCCCGGCCGCTTGATCCCGCCTCTTCTCCCCCTGCGGCCCCCGTCCCACCCCCGTAGGACGGGCCCCCCGGCCCCATGGTCTTTCCCGGTTACGCGACGAGCTCCCCGAAGGACTCCGACTCGTCACGCCCGAAGCTCAGCACCTCGTCCTCCCGCAGCCGGCGCAGCGAGCGCCAGATGCTCGACTTCACGGTGCCCACGCTGATGCCCAGGATCTCCGCGATCTCCGGGTCCGTACGGCCCTCGTAGTAGCGCAGCACCAGCATCGTGCGCTGCGGCTCCGGAATCCGGGCCAGCGCCTGCCACAGCACCGCGCGCAGCTCCGTACCGCGCATCGCGTCCGTGTCCGACGCCGTCTCCGGCAGCTCCTCGGTCGGGTACTCGTTCAGCTTCCGCCGACGCCAGGCACTGATGTGCAGGTTCGTCATCGTCCGCCGCAGGTACCCGCCCACCGCGGCCTTGTCACTGATCCGGTCCCAGGCGCGGTACGTGGAGAACAGCGCGCTCTGCAGCAGGTCCTCCGCCTCGTGCCGGTCACCGGTGAGGTGGAAGGCCGTCGCGTACAGCGCCGCCCGCCGCTCCTGGACGTAGGCGGTGAACTCCGCCTCCGACGTGGAAGAAGGAGAAGAAGCGGTGCGCTGCGCGGGAACCGCCTCGTACTGCTTCGCGTCAATGGCTGTGACGTGTGCCGGCCGCTGACGGGCGACCGTCACCGTACGGACACCCGCCCGGCGGTTCACATCGTGCAGCCGCGTGACAACCGCGCTGGTCGTGGTGCTGTGCAGCGTGTTCATCTCGCGCCCCCCGTCGTGGAGTCTGCTTCGGTCCGTCGTGTCGATGAGAAAAGACTGCCCGCCGGGTATAACCAGGGTGTCCGCCGACTGTCACAGGCCTGTCACAGCCACCGGTGCGCCAGACCGTGGCGCGATTGCGCCCCCCGCGATTACCTGCGCCGGGACGGTCGAAGTGCGGACGGCCGATGGGACAGAATGAGCCCGTGCCTTTCCTGTTGCTGATCGAGGACGACGACGCCATCCGCACGGCCCTCGAACTCTCCCTGTCACGCCAGGGCCACCGAGTGGCCACCGCGGCGACGGGCGAGGACGGCCTGAAACTGCTGCGCGAGCAGCGGCCGGACCTGATCGTGCTCGACGTCATGCTGCCCGGGATCGACGGCTTCGAGGTGTGCCGGCGGATCCGCCGCACCGACCAGCTGCCGATCATCCTGCTCACCGCGCGCAGCGACGACATCGATGTCGTCGTCGGCCTGGAGTCCGGAGCCGACGACTACGTCGTCAAGCCCGTCCAGGGGCGCGTCCTCGACGCGCGCATCCGCGCCGTGCTCCGCCGCGGCGAACGCGAGGCGAGCGACTCCGCCACCTTCGGGTCCCTGGTCATCGACCGGGCCGCCATGACCGTGACGAAGAACGGCGAGGACCTCCAGCTCACCCCGACCGAGCTGCGGCTCCTGCTGGAACTCAGCCGCCGGCCCGGCCAGGCGCTGTCCCGCCAGCAACTGCTGCGCCTGGTCTGGGAACACGACTACCTCGGCGACTCGCGCCTCGTCGACGCCTGCGTACAGCGGCTGCGCGCCAAGGTCGAGGAGGTCCCCTCCTCGCCCACGCTCATCCGTACCGTCCGGGGCGTCGGCTACCGGCTGGACTCCCCGCAGTGACCAAGGCCCTCTTCACGGGCCGGCGCTGGACCAGCCTGCGGCTCCGCCTGCTCGTGGTGTTCGCGCTGGTCGCGCTGGTGGCCGCGGTCTCCGCGTCCGGCATCGCGTACTGGCTCAACCGCGAAGCCGTGCTCACCCGCACCCAGGACGCCGCCCTCGGAGACTTCCGCCAGGAGATGCAGCTCCGGGCCGCGGCGCTCCCCGCCGACCCGACGCCCGAGGAGATACAGCGCACCGCCGAGCTGATGGCCGGCAGCAGCCCCGGGTACAGCGTGCTGCTCGTCCACGAACGCAAGGACGGCCGCAAGGTCATCGGCGCGTCGGGCGCGGTCCCCTTCGGGCTGAACGACGTACCCAAGTCGCTCCAGTACGCCGTCAACGACCGGCAGAAGACCACCGCCGCCAACGACGCCGAGTACCACATGTACTGGCAGCGGACGAAGCCGCAGGGCAACCCGTACCTCGTCGGCGGCACCCGCATCGTCGGCGGCGGACCCACCGGCTACATGTACAAGTCGCTCGCCACCGAACGGGACGACCTCAACGCCCTCGGCTGGTCCCTGACCATCGCCACCGGCCTGGCCCTCCTCGGCTCCGCGCTGCTCGCCCAGGGCGCCGCCCGGACCGTCCTCAAGCCCGTACAGCGCCTCGGCGACGCGGCCCGGCGGCTCGGCGAGGGCGAACTCGACCACCGCCTCGACGTCTCCGGCACCGACGAACTCGCCGACCTGTCCCGGACCTTCAACCGCACGGCGGAGGCGCTGGAGAAGAAGGTCGCCGACATGAGCGCCCGCGAGGAGGCCAGCCGGCGCTTCGTGGCCGACATGAGCCACGAGCTGCGCACCCCCCTGACGGCACTGACGGCGGTCGCCGAGGTGCTGGAGGAGGAGGTCGAGTACCTCGACCCGATGATCGCCCCCGCGGTCGGCCTCGTCGTCAGCGAGACGCGCCGGCTGAACGACCTGGTGGAGAACCTGATGGAGGTCACCCGCTTCGACGCGGGAACGGCCCGGCTGGTCCTCGACGACGTCAACGTCGCCGACCAGGTCACCGCCTGCATCGACGCCCGTGCCTGGCTCGACGCCGTCGAACTCGACGCCGGCCGCGGCATCGTGGCGCGCCTCGACCCGCGCCGCCTGGACGTCATCCTGGCCAACCTCATCGGCAACGCGCTCAAGCACGGCGGATCGCCGGTGCGGGTGTCGGTCTGCGTCGAGGGGGAGTGGCTGGTCATCGCGGTCAAGGACAACGGGCCGGGCATCCCCGAGGAAGTGCTGCCGCACGTCTTCGACCGCTTCTACAAGGCGAGCGCGTCCCGTCCCAAGTCGGACGGCAGCGGGCTCGGCCTGTCGATCGCGATGGAGAACGCCCACATCCACGGCGGCGACATCACCGCCGCGAACGGGCCGGAAGGCGGAGCCGTGTTCACACTGCGGCTCCCGATGGACGTGGGGGCGGTGATCGCCGGTGGCGGCGTGGAGGCGTAGGGCTGCGGCGCTGGCGGCGGGCGCCGCCCTGCTGACCGGGTGCGGGATCCGGGCCACGACCGTCCCGGTCGACGTGGGCGCGGCCCCGTCCAGGGTCTCCTGCGAGACCGCCGGGCAGCCGGCCGGCCAGAGCGAGGTCCAGGGCTTCCGGGCCACGGTGGAGCTGGTGTGCGGATCGCAGCTGGTCGGCGTGGAACGCGTCGTCCCGATCCCCGAGAAGCGCGCCTCGCGGGAGCCGGACGTGCTGATCGCGCAGGCGCTGCTGGAGGAACTGGAACGCAGCCTGTCGGCGGAGGAACGCGACGGCGGCTTCACCACCAGCGTCCCCGACCAGCTGGCGGCCTCCCCGGCCCGCCCCGGCGACCCGAAGGGAACGCTGCGGCTGAGCCGCAAGCCGGAGGACCTGCAGCCGGTGGCGCTGGCGCAGATCGTCTGCACCCTGTCGGCGAGCGAGGCCGTCTCGGCCGGCCCGGGCCCGGTGATCCTGGGCGGCCCGAACGCCGACCCGCCGCGGGCCTGGGAGTGCACGGACGCGGTCCGCTCGAGGCCGGAGTCGGTCCCGACCCTGGGCGACCTGGCCAGCCCGTCGCCGGGGGCGGGGGTTGGGGCGTCGGCGGGGGCGTCGGCCAGCGCCTCGCCCAGTACGTCGCCCAGCGCGCCGGTGAGCCCGTCGGCGAGCCCGTCGCCTTCGGCGTCGTAGGGGGCGGTGCGGGCTCGCCACCTCCCGCGCGAGGGGGTGGGTGGGCGGGATCCCCTCGGGCGGTCTCAGGGAGGGTTGGGGGGGTTGGGGGCGGGCAGAGGAGCGACCGGGGGTAGACGGCGCAACACGG
>NZ_JBIVEG010000055.1:0-20755 GCF_044747545.1 Streptomyces sp. NPDC090077 | reverse complement strand
GACGCCACGACCGGGGCCGCCCTGTGGCAGCTGCCGGACGAGAAGGCGGGCCGTATCGCCCCCAAGGTGACCACGGTGTGGCACGGGCGGGTCTACGCCAAGACGGCCGACGGCACGGTGGCCCTGGACTCCCGTACCGGAGCGGACATGCCCACGCCCCCGGGCATCGCCCCGGACCTCGTCAATGCCTTCACCGGCATCGCGATCTCCAAGTCCGGCGATGACGTGACGGCCTACCAGACCGCCAGCTGACCGACGCTGCGTACCCAGCTCCAAGCGTCAAACGTCGGGGCCGGGTACGCGGGCCCGCCGCAGGGTGGACTTCGCGTCCTGGACCGGCTTCTCCAGCATGGCCATGAGGTCGACGACCTCCCGAGGTCGAGGACGCTGGGGGGTCCTGCCGGTGTCGCCCCTGCTTTACGCCTTGGAGGCGGCATCCGGAACAGCTGCGCATCCTGTCAGGCCCCAGGCGGCAGAGTGCAACGCCACGTCATCCATTTTGCTATGACATGGATCACATAAGCGTCTCGTTCTGGCCTTACGTCTCGTCATACGGAGCGAAGACGTCGTGCTCGTGGGCGTCATTCCTCACGGGCCCGTCGTCGCCGCTTTGGGAAGAGTCGAGGCGGTGGGCCCGAAAAACAGCGGATCGCATGTGCACTGCGTCACCGCGACCGGGGACAGACGAGCGGATTCTCGCTTCCAGGGCTGGGCTGATCAGCCACATTCAAACTTCCCCGCCAGCTGTCTCCCCCGACTTTCCTTTGCTGACGTCGACTTCGCCGCGTGCCAAAGTGGATTGCACTGAACGCACGAGTCCTCCGGCAACCACGACTCTTCCCAAGTCACCAGCGGCGCCGGGCCTCGATGCCAACATCAACGAGGGATGACGCCCATGAACCAGCAGACCTTGCCGGCTCATCCCATCGACAGCGACAAGAAGGCGAAGACCCATGAATGCGCAGGCCCCGTACGAGCACCGGCCCACCGCCGTGGTGTACGACATCTTCACCGAGGCGTCCGTTCGGTTGATCGGTGAGTACACGCACCGATCCGATCAGGCAGCGACCGACGTCGACCGTGACCGGTGGTGGGCCAAGGCGATGGAGGTTCGAGACACCAAGCTTGCCGTTCCCGCCCACGACCGGGGGCAGCTGATCGAGTACATCGGCAAGTGGACGGCCGAGGCGGACCGGTTGGAGGCCGGCGAGTGACCGAGCCCAGCGACTTCTACCTCTCGGAGGACGAGCTCAGAGCCCGATTCGATCAGCGAGTGCGGGAACGGGTCTTCCGCGGTTTCGAGCCGCAGGACCGGCCCGTGCTCGTTCTGCTGGGCGGGCAGCCCGCAGCCGGCAAGAGCATGGCCATGGCCGCCACCCAGCAGCGACACGCCGGCGGCCACCTCGTTCCGTTGACCGGTGACGAGTTGCGCTCACTGCACCCCCGGCATGCCGAGCTTCGTCACCTTGACGCCCAGACCCGCGAGACCGCGACCGCGCAGGCATCGGGCGCATGGGTGCGTATGAGCATCGAGCACGCGAAGCGCGAGCGACACAGCCTAATTCTCGAAGGCGTCTTCAGGGACCCGGCCATGACGCTCCGGACGGGCCAGGAGTTCGCCGAGGCCGGCTACCGCGTCGAGATGGTCGCACTCGCCGTGCGCGAGGAGCGAAGCCGGCTCGATGCCGTTGACCGCTTTTTGGACGGAGGCCGCTGGACACCCACGGCACTCCAGGATCTCGCCTATGCCAAGGTGCCGGAGACCGTAGCCGCCGCCGAGGCCGATCCCGCGTTCAGCCGGATCACGATCACCAACCGAACCGGGGCCGATCTTTACACCAACGAGCGCGACGAGCAGTCGCGCGCGTGGATACATCCACCGGCCGCCGTGCGTGCGCTCGGCGACGAGCGGGCCCGAGCGTTCCCGGCCGAGGAGGCGGCCAGTTGGCTACCCATGTACCGCACGGTGATCGTGCAGATGGCCGCACGGTCGGAGGTGAACGACGCGAGCCGCCCCGTGTTGCAGCGCTTGGCGCACGATGCCGACACCGTGGCACTCATGACGGGGGCCGATCCCACGACTCCCGATCGCACCGCGCACGAGGCATCCAAACTCATCCTCGCGACGATGCGGGACCAGCCCCTCACCGGCGCGACGCTTCCCGCCCCACTCCGCTCCGAAAGCCAACTCGACCACACCCCCGACCCGACGGAGCGACAGCGCAGAGCCGCCCTCCCGCCGACCGTGCGCGCGCACGAGGACCGGACACGGCAGCAGTTCGCGAGCGAACGACACAGACACCACGAGCGCAACTCCTCCCCTGTCCCGGGCCCCTCACCAGCACCATCGACCACCTCCGCAGCGAAGCCGAAGGCCACCACTGCCGCACGAGAGCGATCACGAGGCGTGTCCGCGCGACTCGATAAGGCCTACGGACGCGACCCGCAGGGTGACACGACCCGGGACGAGGCGGCGCGGCGACGACGACAGCAACCGCCGCCACGGCATGACGGACCCCGTATCTGATACGAACACCCGCCCATGGTCGAGCAACCGCAAACCTAACGGGTCCCAGCCTCGCCCGAGGGTGGGACCCGTTAGGTTTGCGTGGGCCCAGAACAGGCGGCCGTGGTCCGCGGACGGATCGCTGTCTGCCAGCACGTGGTACACGATCTCCCCGAGACGCGCCGGATCGTGCTCGCCGATCCCGACGGCAGCGAGCACAGCCGCCCGTACCTCCCGTGCCGCCACCGCGGCCCCACGTCTGTTGGCCTTGCCGGTACGGCTCCGGTGTGTCACCCGATCCCGGCGAACCGCGTCTGCGAGGTTTTCGCTCTGGTTTCCCAGGCTCAGGCACTCGGGCCGGGTGCACCAACTGTGATCGCATCCGTGGCGGACCACCTGGCCGTCGAGGATGGACCCGTGATGTGCCTGCCACATCCAGCGCGAGGGCCGGACGACCGGCGACCGGCCGCCGCCCGACGAGGCCGCCCAGAACCGTCCGTACCCGTCATCGCTCAGTGCTCCGCAATACACCCAACATCGATCGGTGACCACGATCCGAGCACGGATGCGAGCCCACTCACTCAGGTAGGCGCGGGGCGGCAGGCCGACCGGCGGCCGCACGTGTTCGGGAACGGTGGCCACGTCGGTTGCCGTCGAGGTCTGTGCCTGCGCGGGAATGTCGGCACCCGCCACCGCGGCGCCCTCGGACGGCACCGATGCCGCTCTTGACGGCGAGTACGAGGCACGGGTGACGGCCGCACGTAGCGTGGTCGCGCTGAGCGGCTCGCATGGGCCGACTGCCGGCACGGCACCCTCTCCGAAACCGAGCTGATCACGGCAGCACAGCAGGCCGTCACCACAGCCGTGGCGATCGACCACGCTGGTGACCAGCAGGCCTGGCTTCGTAGGTGAGAACGGGGTTCTGGCACAGATCTTGGGGAGCGGTCGCGGAGCGTAACCTCCATGTTCGATTGCGAGGAGGTGGGCTCGCGTGAGACGGCGTACGCCTTGTTGTCATACAGCTGGAGGTGACGCCCCCTCAGGTTGTTGCCGCCCGCTGCTGTGGGCGGTTGCGGACGGTGATGGTGCTGGTCATGCAGGATGCACCGTTCTGGGAATCGCTGGTGTTCGACGGAATCGACGAGGTGGATGTCGAGGCGGTTACGGCCGTGTTCGGCACGGTCGAGGTGGTGGCGAGAGGCCGCGCGGCCGAGGCTGTATGCCCGGACTGCGGCCGCTGCTCAGATCGAGTCCACGACAGCTACCGGCGCCGGCTGAAGGACTTGCCGCTCGCTGAGCAGGGATTGGTGATCCGGCTGACGGTCCGGCGCTTCATCTGCGGGTCGGTGGACTGCCCGCGTCGGACGTTCGCCGAACCGTTCTCGCGACTGGCTGCCCCGTACGCACGGTTCACGACGCGGCTCAACCGCGCCTTGGAGCGGGTGGGGCTCGCGCTTGCCGGGCGGGCCGGCGCTCGGCTGGCTGCTCAGCTGGGCTACGGAGCAGGTCGGATGACCTTGTTACGGAGGGTCATGGCGTTGCCCGATCCGCAGTTCGCTACTCCGCGCGTGCTGGGTGTGGACGACTTCGCGATCCGTCGTGGCCAGACCTACTCCACCGTCTTGACCAGCGTCGAAGACCATCGCGTGGTCGACGTGCTCCCGACCCGCGAGGCCGGACCGCTGGCCGCCTGGCTGGTCCGTCACCCTGGCGTGGAGATCATCTGCCGGGACCGGGCGGGCGCCTATGCCGAGGGTGCCCGGCGCGGCGCCCCCGACGCTCTGCAGGTCGCCGACCGGTTCCATCTGCGGCAGGGCCTCGGCCGGGCCGTGGAGACCTGCGTTGCCGCCCACCGGGACTGCCTGCGCGACCCTTCGCCCAGCGGCATGTTGCCGGAGGCCACCCGTCTGACTTCCGGCCGACCGCAGGACGACCCAGCGCCCCTCGGCCGACGGGCCGAGCGGAAGAAGGCCGCGCACGCCGTGGTCCACGAGCTCCTTGCTCAAGGCCACTCACGCCGGGCGATCGCCCGGCACCTGGGCTGGGGCCTCAACACCGTGCTCAGATACTCGAACGCCGCACGCTGGCAGGACACCATCCGCGAGAACCGGCCCCGACCCAGCAGGCTGGACCCCTACAAGCGTTACCTGGAGCAACGCTTCGCCGAGGGATGCACCAGCGTCACCCGTCTCCACGGCGAACTCCTGGCCGACAACGCACCCGTCACCTACCAGATGGTCCGGAGCCACGTTGCCACCCTCCGCGGGGCTCCGGCCGGCGCGCCGCCCCGGCCCCTGACGGTGCGGCAGGTGACCGGATGGCTCACCAGACACCCCGCCACGCTGAGCGAAGACGACCGGGCCAGCCTGAAAGATGTTCTGGCACGCTGCCCCGAACTGGACACGCCCGCCGGACATGTCCGCGACTTCGGCGAAATGCTCACCGACCGCCTCGGCAACAGGCTCCCTGCCTGGATCGACGCAGTCGACACCAGCCAGCTGCCGGGTCTCACCGGCTTCGCGCTCCACATGCTCCGAGACCTCGACGCCGTGACGGCTGGCCTCACCCTGAACTGGAGCTCCGGCAGCATCGAGGGCGCCGTCAACCGCATCAAGAAGATCAAGCGGCAGCTCTACGGGCGAGCCGGATTCGAACTGCTTCGCAAGATGATCCTCCTCCAGTGACTCTCCGCGATCGCCACCCCAGACGTTGCGCCAGAGCAGCCTTCACCTCACTGGTCACAAGCGCGGCCCGACCGTGGGGTGCGCGACCAAGGCACAGGCTGCGATCTGCAGTTGCGCTTCCCACGCCGTCTTTTCCAGCCCCACCGTGTACTCGATGCAGCACGAGCATGGCGGGAGTAGCGCCAGGAATCCTTGCTCCTCAACAGTCTCGACCTGCATCTCCGACCACTCGTCCGATGCCAACTCGGCAAGATCCACCTCCCCGGCAGTGAATCGCGCGGCCAGCCTACGCAGCGCAAATCGCCGAGCCAGGTGACGACTGGGCAGAATCATCCCCAATTCTTCGAGAGCCTGCTCGAATGTGTCACGGATGTCCCGGGGGTCCGCATGACGCGACAGACCGGCGAGCTCGCACAGAGCCGGTGTGTCCATCCCCACTGCGAGTGCCAGGGCAGCGGTCATCGGCAGGTCTTCCGGACAGACCTGATCCGCCTGATACAGCCACGCTGCCTCCACGAAGGGCGGATACGCGCTGTGGACAGGGCTGCCGGGTCCGGATGTGTCCTCAATCGCTGCCATGTTCCTACGATGCCAGCACAGCTCGTAAGAACACCGGGAATTTGAGACTGCCCCGGCAAGCCACCCTGAGGGCTGACCCGTCTCCTGCCTCGCCCCGGTGACACTCCGCGACCGCTCCCCAAGATCTGTGCCAGAACCCGCTACTGACGTACAAAGCCACAGCAGGCCCGCGAGGCGGCAGCAGCCCTGCGGGAACACGCTGCGGAGCTCCGCGAGGATTCCTGTACCCGTGCCCTGATGGACGACGAGAAGCGGACGGCCGAGGCCCGCGAGCGGTCCGCCCACCGTGCAGCCGGCCCGCGCGCTCGACTGGAGCGCGCGTACGCCGACCGCACCGGCCCCGATGCCCTCCACGCCGAACACCGTCGCCCCGAAGCACCCGCACCCGACCCCCGACCGGGCCGCTCCCGGACCGACGAGCAGGGCAACCCCGCCGCGAGCACAGCCGAAACGGCCCGCCGCCGCCAGTCCGAGCCGCCAGCGAACGAGGCGCGCACCCGCACCACGGCACGGCTGGACGCGGCGTACGCGGACCGCACCGGGCCGGACGCCCTCCAGGCGGAACGTCGCCGGACGCCCGCACAGCCCGCCCGGCCGCAGCAGGCGCCCGACACCAGTACGGCGCCGCCCCAGCAGCAGGAACAGGCGCCGACGGCCAGGAAGCGGCGGAATGTCTCGGCGCGTCTGGACCAGGCGTACGACCGCGATCAGCGAGGCCAGCAGAACGACTTGAGGCCGGACCGCAGGCGCAAGCAGCCGCCGCCCCAGCGGCCGGACGGCCCGCGGATCTGATCCCGCAGAACCATCGCCCTGCCGCACACGCCGGTGGGCCGCCACCCCGAATCCGGGATGACGGCCCACCTTCAGACCGGGCTCAGCTGACCCGGTCGGCGTTCTTCCGACGTGCGATCTCCTGCTGTACCGCGGTCACGGTGTACTCCGACGGCACCTTGTGCTTGCCGATCTGGCAGTCCCGGCCCGATTCGCCGAGGGCGACCGCCATACGACGATGGAAGTCCTCAAGATCGGAATGCCACCGCCCCACGTAGGCAGCCGTCGATGGTTCGTAGGCGTCCAGGCGGCCGAATGCGAGCGCCGCCAGGTCGTGAGCCAGCCCGAGGTGACGGGGCCAGCAACCGGGGATCACCTGGGAGTCCTGCCAGCCGTAGGAGTGGTTGAGCCACATCACGACGTCATCGAGCCAGCCCATGACGGCCGGCCGCATCTCCTCATCCAGCATCGTCAGGTCCCACGGACGCACCACACGGTCCAGGGCCTCACCTGTGTGCGGATCGACACCGGGGGCAGGCCTTTCGCCGCCCTCGTCGTCGTTCTCCTCGTCGTCTTCCGCCGCCATCGCGGCAAGTCGTGCCTTGACGAGGTCAGGCAGAGGCGGCCATGGCCACATGTCTTTCACCGGCGATCACTTCCCTTGTCCAGGGCCACAAGACCGCCGTTGCGGGCGCTCCAGGCCGTCTCGTGCTCTTCCTGCAAGCGCCGCCGAGCCGTCGACAGCCGGCTGGCCGCCGTGTTCGCGTGCGCCCGGATCTGCGCCACTTCCGCAGCAATCTGCGGCCAGTCGGGATCCTCCGACAGCAGCGGCAGACGGGTGATGACGGGCGGCAAGCTTCCCGCCAGCAGCAGCGCATGCCCGTTGTCACGGTCCAGTCGGCCGATCTCCCAGCTGGGCATCACCGGCTCCAGATCCTCCGACACCGACCGGGTTCCCTGCTCACCACGGGCCCGCGAGGACGTCGAGGACGTTTTCAGGACCCGCCGCTTTCCGCACAGGGCCTCCATGTCCCGCAGGAAATCCGGATCCTTCACCCCGCCGAACACAAGCACGTTGTTCGTGAAGTCCGCGAGTTCGGCAGCGTTGTGGCGTCCGAACCGGGCCACCGCCGATGACCATCCCTGGACGAAGTACATGAGGGACAGCCCGCGGCCGCGCCCGTCCGCCACCCGCTGCCGCAGCGACGGCAACGGGGCGATGTTCGCGGCTTCGTCCAGCGCCGCGAGGAGCGGCGGATCCCATCTGCGGGCCGGCTTCAGGTTTGCGAGCTTCTCCGCCCGGTCGAGGATGTCCTCAGTGAGCGCGGTGACCAGCGGGGAAACGCTGCTGTGCGGAGAGTCCTTCCCCAGCAAGTACACCGACCCGTTGGCGTTTAGCAGGCTTTCCAGATCGGTGGCCTTGTCGGGGGATACATCGGTCGCGTCGATCACATCCTGATGGGCGAACGGCGCCAGCGCGGCCGCCAGCGTCGTCCGCGTGTTGCCCACCGTGCGGTCATCGCCGCGGATGACCGTCAGCAGGTCATCAGCCCAACCGGGCCCCGCCCCGGGGTGATGGTCGAGGATCGAGCGGGGGGCCGGGTCATCGAGCCGGCGAGCCCAGCGCAGGACATCCCGAAGCGACGCCCCGTCGAGAGCGGCCGCGTGCAGCAGACAGCGCAACAGCGTTGCCGCCTGCCCCCTGTAGAACTCCGCGCCCTCATCCGCGCTTTCGCCCGCCCGGGTGCCCGCGATGAACGCCTTAGCCCGCAGTTCCGCAACCTGGGTGTCCTGTGCCCCGTGCACTGGCGACAGCCTCAGCGGTTCCTGCCCGGGCACGACACCCTGAGGGTCGAAGGTCACCACCGGGCCGCGGCGCGCCCGCGCCATCGCCGTCAGCTCATAGACGTCCGGTTTGGTCGAGGTGTAGAGGCCGGGGCCCGGCGCGTTGCGGATCACCCGGGCCAGAAACCTGAACGTCTTCCCCGACCCCATAGGACCAATCACCCTCAGGGACTGGTCATAGGGCGAGTACAGCGGCATATCCACCTGTGGCCGTACCGGCTGGCCCAGGTAGTAGCCGAACTCCTCCGCCGCGAACTCTTTGGACGTGTCATCGACGGCCACGGAACAGGCCCTTCCTTTGCTTGGCCGCCGTCGCCGGGGCGACGGGCAGCGACGGCCGCACCTGCGGAGCCGCCCTTAGCAGAGCCTCTTGCGACAGGGAGGCCCGGACCTGGGCCCCGGAGGCGAAGCCGCCTGCCGGATCCACGGGCCGCGAGGCAGCCGGCGGGCGGCCCGGAGCGAGGGCCACCCGTACGTAGGCCGCCACCCCCGCGACGATCAGCAGGCCGAGGACTGCGCCCGCGTAGACGATCACGCGACCACCTCAGGCCGGGCGACATGGACACCGGTCATCGCTTCGTCCGTGTCCGTCAGCCACCGCTCCAGCTGGGTGCGGATGTGGCGGACCTTGCGGGGCGGCTCCGTACCGATTCGCAGGATGTGGACGCCCCGTTCAAGGCGGCCGAGCATGTCGAACACGCGTGGCGGCAGCCGGAACAGGTCTGTTACGGCCCGCGCGTCGTCGGCCCGCGACTGGCGGTAGACGTGGATGACGTCCGCCTCCCTGATCAGCGACATCGCGTCAGAGTCCTCCGGTACGTCCGAGACGTGGTGAATGACCGTCACGAACGACAGGCCGATGCCGCGGCCCCGCTTGGCCAGAGACCTCAGGATCGTGGCCACCGCCGTGGTACCGCGTGATTGCAGGCGAGTGGTGTGGTAGCCCTCTTCCAGCACAATGACCCGCTGACCGGGCTTCTTGGACCACACCGCGGCGAGGAAGGTGGAGACGAGCGCCATGACCAGGGCGAGCGCCGGCGATTCCTCAGGCAGCGCGGACGTATCGAACACCAACAGGGGTGCGTCCAGGTCCAGATCTGTACTGGTCTCCCGGTCCAGGAGGCCCGACAGGTCACCCGAAACGAACCGCTCCAGGTCGAGGGCCAGATCCAGGCCCCATTGGATGACGTGCGCCCTCGTTACGATCTTCTCGCCCTGAAGGTGGGGCCGAGGGATGGCGGAGTCGGCTGGATCGTAGAGCGCGCTGATTACGTCGTGGATCGTGCCCACCCGCGCGTTGGCCTGTGCCCGCTCCAGCGCCGTCGCGTGCGCCGTCCGCAGCGCGTAGTGCTCCCGCGATGTCAGCGGTCCGTGCGCGTGCTCCGCCACCATCAGCAAGAGCCGGTCCTGACCCACCCGGCTTGCGTCTTCCGCGTCCAGCGACGTGGTCGAGATGCGGGGGTCCAGCAGGTTGATGACGGTGCCGCCCGAGCGCGCGAACCGGACCACCGGCACCCCGCAGAGCTCTGCGGCCCGCTGGTACTCGCCCCGCCCCTGTTGGTCCTTCCGGTCGAACACAGCGACCTGACGGCCCAACCCAACCGGCCGCGTGACGTAGGTGGTTTTGGCCAACGCGGACTTACCCGACGAGATGTCGCCCAGGATCACCACGTTCGGGCTTGTGATCCTGCCCGCCCGGTACAGCTCATGGGGGTCCGTGGAGACCGGCTGACCGGTGGTCACGTCAATTCCCGTGATCGGGCCCGCCAGCGGCGGGTGTGTCGAGACGATCGCCGGGTTCAGCGCGCCCGCCTGCCGGCTCGACGTGAAGATCGTTTCCTGGTCCGCTTCATAGCGGCGCGCCATCTGAAGGAACTTACGTCGGGGGCGTTGCGGAGTCGGCGCCCACACCGGCCCCGGAACCTCATCCGGAACCTCATCCGGAACCTCATCCGGCACCTCCGACGGGAGCCCCTGCGGCGTGTCCGCGTCGGGGACCACGGGCGCCGGGCGCCGCTTGCGTTCGCGGATCCTCATGTGCGTACTCCTCGTGCCATCGGCAGCGTGGTGACCAGCGCTTTGTGATGCTGGTAGGTCTGCCAGTCCAGGCGGGTGACACCGCCGTTCTCCGCAGCGCCGACCACCCGCTTACGGGCGGCCGACAGCAGCGCCGGATCAGGTGCGGAGACCAGCACCCGCACCGCCGGATGCACGCCGCCGGTCACCGGCTGCATCAGGTCCTGAAGGGTCCGCCGCGCCGCCGTCATCGACGCTTCCGTCTCGCCGGTGGAAATCTGCTGCTTCTTGTCGGCGCCCCGCTTGGTGGCGACGTCGTACGTCAGCCCCATCCGGGCCATCTGCCGGGCCGGGAGCTTGGGCACCAACCGGAACTGCGACACAACGGTGCGGATCGTTGCCGGTGACACCTGCGTGACAAACGTCTCCATGAACCGGGCGTTCACCGCCTGAGACGGCCAGCCGTCGCGCGGCAGATGCGCCACCGCATGATACCAGTCGCGTGCCGTCCCCTCTACCCGCACCCAGTCCTTTGCCCGGTGGCGGACCTGGCCCCAGCCGTCGACCACGCTCCCGATGCCGGCGAGATCATCCATGTCGTGATCAGGGTCATGCAGGTGCCGGATGAGCGCGCCGAGACGGCGCGGGCCCAGCACGGCACGCAGCCGGTATCCGGCCGAGTCGACACGGCGCACGACATCGCCCACCAGGTCGAAGGTGTTCGCGCAGAGTTCGTCCAGGTCCATCGGGACCCCGACGGACGCCTGAAGTTGCGGCAGCGGGATCCGGATCGTCGCGAATGACCGGTATTCCTCCGAGGAGCCCGCCGCGAAACCGGCCAGCTCAGCCATCGACGCCCGCAGGCGCTCAGGCGCCGACGGCACCACCAGGCCCGCCATGTGGTCGCGGTACGCGTCCGGGTGCACCGGCAGGATCCGCGTGCACACGTCCAGCTGATCCACCGGAATCTCCGCACTGGCCAGGCCCCCGAGCAGCCGCTCAAAGCGCAGGCCCGCCGTGTCGACCTGCGACGCCGGCAGCAGCCCGTCACCCGCGCCCTGAATCTCGAACGTCGCGGTCAGGTGCCCGGTGCTCCAGGTCCCGCGCCGGTGATCCTTGTGGTGCACGATCGCCATCGGAGCCTTACGGGCCACCGGCGGAGCGTACGCAAGTACGCGGATCTCCCCGACCTCCCGCGGCAGGCTTTCGCCGGGGACGAAGTCGGGTGCTTTGTCGGTCGAGGGCCGGAATGCGGCGCGGTCGAACACCGACCCCGCCCAGGACTCACCCATCACCGTGCGGCGGCGGATCGCCGCCGTGGCGACGAGCCCCAGCACGACGCCGCCCAGCAGCGCCCACCCCGAGCGGGTGACCATCATGACCGTCAGCCACACTCCGAGGCCCACGATGATGACGATGACCTGGGCCCGGCCCACGCCGTTGAACAGCGTCCGTCGGCGGGTCTCACCGCCCAGGACATAGGTGCGCATGCTCACCGCTCGTCACCCCCATCGTCGTTCGTGTTCTCCTGCGTCGTGTCCCGCCCGCGCGACTCGGCAGCCGTGGTTTCGTCCTTGAGCACGACTGCGCCACCCTCCACGGCCCCGCCGCCCGGACCGCCGCGGACCGTGCCGCCGCCCGCCGCGTCCTCAGGCGACCCCGGTTCCGGCGCAACATCGCGCACAGTGCCGTCCTGCGGGTCCCCGCTCCCCGGCGTCTCCTCGCCGTTGCCGGCGCCGCGGCCCGGGTCCGTGTCGGTCTCGGAGGCGATATGGGCGTCCCCGCTCACATCGTCGCCCTGGTCGTCGTCGGCGTGGCCCGGTGCGGACTTGTCAACGCTCCCGTCATCACCCTCGGAATCCATGCCGCCTCCCTCGGAATCCGCATCGTCGACGCCGTCGGAGTCACCGTGCCCGCCGCCCCCGTCGTATTCGCCGTCCGTCTGATGGAACTCCTTGTCCCTCCCGGAACCCGCCGAGGGACTTCCTTCGGTAGGTGAGGGCACGAGCCCCCGTACACCTGCGTCCATCGGACTGGCACCGTCCCCCGTCACCAAAGACATCAGCCACATGGCCACGAGCGGAAAAGCGTCGATCATCAGGAATGAGATAAGGAGGAAGAGCAGCAGTGAGAACCCGGAATTCTGTGCATGGTCCCCGCCGATCATGTCCTTAAATGCCGCCCATACCGTCCAGAAGAAGAAGAAGACGAAGACGGGTAGGAACATGAGGGTGCAGATCAGGGCCGAGACCTTGCGCAGAACGTGGCTCCACGGCGGGTAGACGGCCGCTACCAGGGCAAACGGCACCAGAAGCCCGGCGAGCATCAGACCCCACTGCGAAACTGCGATCTCGACCAGCAGAATCAGCGAGGCCAGGAAGATGAAAACCATCATGGCGATGGCTACGAACACCCCGCCGAACCGGCCCCAGTCGCCGGCGGAATCCTTAAGCTGTGTCATCATCTCGCCGACGGCGCCGTGCCCGTCTTTCATCGCCTCAGTCGAGAACGATTTTGTCAGCGACATTGCGAGTTGTTGCAGCGAATACAGAAACCCGGGCGCTATGGCGATGGCAGGGAAAACAAAGATGAGGCGGAAGCCTGATTTGCGCAGCAGCTCCACACCCGATACCGAACCGTCGGCCGAGCCGATCCGTGCGGTAATCAGAACCATCATGAAGGCCAGCACGATCAGTGCCAGACCGAAGGAAACCGCATACTGCTTCTGCCACCACGGCTGTGAATAGGCGGGAGTCGAAAGCTTTTCAGCCGTCGAGTCAACGAAGGCGAGAAGGAATGTCACGGCTTCGGCCGTGCTCTTTGCCCAGTCGTCCAGGAATGAGCCCGAGGCGACCGAGGAAATTGCCTTTCGCGTTTCGTCGGCGCTGACCCAGATGTCTCCCATTCCCTTCACGCCGGGAATCAGGTTCCCGACGTCGCAGGCGATGCCCGAGAAACCGCCCATCTTGTCGCACGGGTCCTTCGGGGGCGGCGCCGCCACGGCCGGCGCGGCCATCACGGTCAACGTGATGATCCCCGCCAGGCCGCCGAAGGCCAGGCGCGGGCGGGCAGCCATCACCGCGCCCAGACGGGAGAGACTGGTCACTTGTAGGCCTCTTCCATCTCTGCCGGGCGTACTGCTGTGGCGTCCGCGAAGAGGCGCCACCCGGTCCCCAGGGGCTGGAGCAGGGAAGCCCGCTCCGTATAGGACGTCACAGGCTGGCCCGAATCCCTCGGGTTCGGCGGATCCTGGTACGTGCCCGAGCCGGTCGAGGTAATCCGCCAGTCGTCATTGGTCCAGCTCAGGGCGAACTGCGCAATCCTCCACGAGTTCTCCAGCCCGCCCGGCTTGTTGGGGTCGATCAGCCCCGTGATGCACGGAAACCAGACCGTGACCGTCGCGTCTGCCGGGGTGTAGGACTCCAGCTTGTAGGCGCCGAGCTCCGGGTGGCACAGCGAGGTGTACCGGCGGTCGCCTCCCGCGTTGGTCAGCGCCCCCGCATCATCGAGGCCGCGCGAGGACCGCCACCGGTTGCCGCTCTCCTCGAAGTCGGCGAGCGGCGTGGTGGCGTAGATGTCCTTCTGGTAGCGGTCCCGGTCGGCCCGCTGCATGCGGTACATGTCGAGGGAGCGGGCGGCCAGGACTCCCGCCGCCTCCACGGCACCGTCCTGTGTCCGAGGGAATCCGCGCGGCAGGCCCGCCACCGTGCGGCTGGAGAGCCTCCCGGCCGCCGAGGCGGTGCCCCGCGGCAGGCCCGGGGCGTCGGAGGCCTGGTTCGCCCCGGCGGTACCTGCCGACGGCGTCGGCCCAGCGGCCGCGTTCTTCCCCGAGTCACCCGGGCCGTCCTGGCCCGGCGTCAGGATCAGCGCGCCGGCCAGGGCCAGCACGCCCGCGCCCACCGCCCCGAGCAGCAGCAGGTTCTTGCGCCTGGCTGTGGCCGGGCGCCTGCCCTGTGGCGCCTGCCGCCCGGAGGAGTTGCCGCCTCCCGGCTCCCAGTCAATCCGCACATTCATCGTGGTGCCCCCCTCTCGTGTGGCGTCAGGTCCGTAACAGCACTTAGGCGGCGACCAGAACGCCGTAGATGACCGGCAGTGCCGTCAGACCGATCGTGGCGGCCGCCGCCTTGAGAGTGTCCGCTTTCGCTTCGTCCAAGCTGTCGCCGTAACCGCCCTTCTTCGCCTGGCTCAGCCGGGCAACGGACACGACCAGGTTGTACGCGGTATAGACGAAGCCGATAGCCCAGGCCAGCCCCAGGAACATGCCGACTTTGGTTTTAAGGATGTTGTCGAACGGCCCCCAACTGGGGTTCACACCGTCAAACGGGTTGAATGCCAGCGTTTCGGTAGCCGCCAGATGCAGGTGATACAGCGTCATGGGCATTTCCGTTTCTTTGATAGCAGGAAGTTTCAGCGGGTCAGGTCAGGGAGTTCAGTGAGCGCCTCAGCCATCGCCGCGCAAGCGAAAAGCCAGGCATTGTGTGTCGCGGGTGACAGCCGGTCGTAGTTGACCACCCCGCCGCTCACCAGCGCCGCGTCATAGGGGATGGGCAGCACGGCCCTTGTCCGCGCGCCGAACATGTTGATCATCATGGCCCGCATGCTTTCGTCCACGCTGGGAGCCGGAGCGGTCAGGAGCGTAAGCGTGCGCTCCTTGAGCCGGCCGGGCCCAAACACGCTCTTCTCCAGCGCATCGAGCATCCACAGCGCCGAGGACGCCGAGTCCTCCCGCACCGTCGTGGTCACCACCAGGAGGTCAGCCCGCCGTACAGCCTCCAGCCAGTTCGGCGCCCTCATGTTGTTGCCGGTGTCGATCAACACCAGCCGGTAGAAACGCTCGAACAGCCGGTGCAGCCGGGCAACTTCGCGGGCGTCGATGTGCCCTGTGACCTCAGGACGTTCATCCGAAGCCAACACATCGAAGTGCGCACCGCCCTGCCCGCGCAGGTAGAGCCCGAGATCTCCTATCCGGGCCGTGGCCGAGTGCTCGAACAAGTCGATGTTGTCGAGCAGCTCGCGCGCGGTGTTCCAGTGGCCGGCGGAACGGGCCCGGGCCCCGAGCGTTCCCCTCGTCTCGTTGTTGTCCCAGGCCACCACGCCGCCACCCCGCAGGGTCCCGAAGGTCTTGCCCGCCATCAGAGTGGACGTCGTTGTGGTCGCGCCGCCCTTGGGATTGACGAAAACGATCGTTTTCGGCCCTGCCAACGAACTCTGGACACCGGCCACGGCCGCCCGGTGGGCCGCTTCCGCCTGCCCCATCGCGGGGGCCACCAGGCCGCCCGAGACCCGCCGCAGCAGACCCCGCCACCCCCATTCCGCAGGAGCCGCGGGAGCCTGCGCGCTCGCCGCTTCCTGGAAAGCACGGAACCCGGTCTCCCCGGCACCGGCAGCGGGACCGGACGGGTAGGGCTCCGGGAGCCGCGAGCCCGGCACCGGCGGAGGCAGCACAGGTTCACCACCGCCAGCGACCAGCGCGGGACCGGCCATCCTCGGATCGGGCACCGGCGCGGGACTGTAGAGACCCCCGGCATCCGCGAAAGGGGTGTACTCGTGGACGGGCGGCGCAGGCGGGGCCGCTGGCGCGGGAGCCGCCAAGGAGTAGTCACCCTCCCTCGGCTCTTCCCTCCTTGCCCGCATGGTCTCTGCGACCTGGGCTTGCACCGGGCCCGGAAGCTGCGGCACAGGCGTGGCCGACGCGCGCTCTTCTTCCTGAGGGGCGTCCGGTTCCGCCGCCGGCTCGGGCACGGCCGCCTCTATGTCCCCGGCCGCGGTGGCCTCTTCCACGGCTTCAGCTGAGGCGCCCTCCCCTGCCGGCGGCTGCACCCGAGCCGGAGGCAGGACCGGCGGGGCCGTGACGCGCTGTGTCGTGGCGGCACGCACCCGGAAAGCGTCGCCGGTCAGCGGCAGCTCATCCGCATCGTCGGTCACAAAACCCCCTTGGTGGCTGTGCGTGTGAAGGCACACAGTGTGTGAACGGCAGTTGTGCCCTGAGGTGTTGGCGGCGGCAGAGACCCGGGCCAGGCGAACCAGCAGGCAGCACAGCCTACTGTCACGATGGCTAATCTAAGACCGCTCGTTTGCGACTGCCATTGTAGAGCAGCCCAGTGACATCTACCATGCCTTTCATGACACAGGAGGCAGTGATCATCCGGCACCATGTCCCGGTGACCAGAAGCGCGTTGACCACATTCGACCGGGCGCGATTCAAGCAGTGCTGCGGGGCCCGGAGTGTGACGATGCGGCAGGTTTCGATTGCATCCGGAATCCCTTACTCCGCTATTCGCAGCTACAGCACCGGCGCCGCCAACCCGACCCCCGCGCGCCTGGCCGCACTCGCCCGCGTGCTGGAGGTGCCCACCACCGACCTGGCCCCGCTCAGCAAAGCCCCCACCCTCCACGAACTGCGGTGGCACTCGGGCCTGACGGTGGCCGAGCTCGCCGCGCGCGTCGGCTACAGCGAGAGCCACACCGCATCCGTGCTCGCCGGAGTCAGCCCCATCACGGACCCCGGCCGCTGGTGCCCCGTGCTGGAGGTCACCGCCCCCGCCCTGCGCCGGGCATGGGAGAGCACCCGCGCCCAGCAGCTTGCCGGGGGGCTGTGATGGGGGCCGCCAGCAAGATCGCTTTAGGCGCCACCGGTTTGGTGCTCCTCGCGCCCTTCGTGCTGATCGCCGGATCCGGCGGTACGGACACCGTCGCTATGGACAACCTTGGCGGAGAGCTCGACGCCAAGAAGGTGCCGCCCGAGTACCTGCCCTGGGTGAACAAGGCCGGCCGCATGTGCCCGATCATCACGCCGCCGGTGATCGCCGCGCAGATCGAGACCGAGAGCGGCTGGCGGCCCGGCGTCTCCTCGTACGACAGCAACGGCAACATCATCGCCTCAGGCATCTCCCAGTTCATCCCCAGCACCTGGGCCGCCTACGGCGTCGACGTCGCCAGCAAGAACGGCGCAGCAGTGCCCGACGGAGTTGCCGACGTGTTCACGCCCGGGGACGCCATCACCACCCAGGGCATCTACGACTGCGCCATCGCGAAGGACATCGAGGCACTGATCAAGAGCGGCAAGGTACAGGGAGACCCCCTTTCCCTCACCCTTGCCGGATACAACGCGGGGACATTCGCCGTGGAGAAAGCCGGACGCGTACCGGATATCCCCGAAACCCAGGGATATGTACGCAGCATCCTGGACCTGATACCGCAATACACCGCCGCCGCCTCAATCGACCAGAATTCACCCTTCGGGCAGCGCATCGTTGCCCAGGCCCGCCGCTATCTCGGCACCCCCTACAGCTGGGGCGGCGGAACCGTGGAAGGGCCCGGATACGGGTTCGCCCAGGGCGCCAACACCAAGGGATTTGACTGTTCTTCCCTGGTCCAGTTCGCCGTGTATCAGGCATCCGGAGGAAAGATCATGCTTCCCCGGACCTCGCAGATTCAGGCCACGGAAGGCAAGGAAATCCCCCGCGATCAGATCCGGGTGGGCGACGCCATCGCATTCAACCTCCACGGCGAATACGACCACATCGGAATCTACGTCGGAAACGGCCGCATGATTCACGCGCCGAAAACCGGAGACGTGATCAAAGAGGTGGACCTTTCCGACCCTTACTACAGTTCGAAGCAGCAGACCATCAGGAGGTACGGATGACCCGCGCCCGTGCGGCAGCGGCCACGGTCGCACTCGTACTCGCACCGGTACTCGCCGCTTGCGGGACCACCCCCACCGACCCGAAGGCGCCGCCCCCCTCGAAGGCCGCCGGCCCCGCCCCGGCGCCCTCGTACACCCAGGCCCCGCCACTACCGCCCGGCAAGGGCGGTACCCCCCGCGGCCCGGGTCTTCCCGACCCGAGCCGAATCGACCAGCGCGACGCCGACGCAGTCGGCCGAGCCGCCCTCACCATCATGTGGACGATCGACACCACGATCGACGTCAGCCAGCACGACGCCACCCTTAGATCCCTGCCGCTGGTCACCCCCCAGTACGCCGAGCAGATCAAGGGCACCCCGCCCCGCTCCGCCCCCGGCGCCGACTGGGCCGAATGGGCCGCCCACCACGCCTACACCACCGTCCAGCTCCAGGCCGCCGACGACGCCGGCCGCCCCGCGGACACCACCACCGAGGCCTACCGCACGTGGATCGTGACCGCCACACCCCACGGCGACCCCGCGAGCTGGACCGGCAAACCCCAGACCGTCACCGTCTTCACCCACCTCACCCGCCCCGATGCCGCCCAGCCCTGGAGAGTCGAAGCCGTCCGCACCTACTGACCCACGCCAACGGGCGGCAAGAGAGTCCAGGACTCCCCTGCCGCCCGTTGCCGTAGTCGCGGTATCAGGCCCGCGCCCGCCCCGTACGCACCGCCGCCGTCCACCGGTCGACGTACACCACATCCGTACGGCCCCGGTCGAGGACGTTCAACGACGCCGCCACAACTGACCGGTGGGGAGCGCGACCCCAGCACGGCCCGCCGCTGGCTCGTCGACTTCCGCGCCGAGCTCGCACGCATCACTGCCGCCGCACTTCCCGCTCAGCAGGATGCACACAACCGCACAGACGATAGTGCCGAGTCGCTCGTCTCTGCGTGACAGATGCACCGTGATGCACAACGGTCCCCGGGCCACGGGCCGGGCTGTTGAGCTCGCCGGCACTGTTCTGACATACGTCGGAGGGGCCCCGACTTGAGTCGGGACCCCTCCGGAGTTCTCGCACGTTTCTACTCGCTATAGGGCGTCCGCCTTCAGGGCGTCCGTCAGCGCGGCGAAGGCCGCCGGCTGCATCACGAGGACCGCCCCCTGTGGGCGCTTCGAGTCCCGGAGGCCTACCCACGCTCCATCCGCGGCCACCTCCACGCACTCGTTGTTGACGGCGCTGTAGCTACTGGTCCTCCACGGGGCGGCCGCGAGTTCAGCTGCGGTGGGGGCGCTCTGGAGGGTCATCGGGTGTACTCCTGTCATGCGGACGCCGCCGACGGCGGTGCGGGTGTAGACGAGGCCGTCGTCACCCTCGCGGGCTTCCAACCCTGGGATGCCGGTAGCTGTCCACTCACCTGCGCTCATGCCTCCATCATGCCGGGAATGGCCGGGGCTCCGCGCCCGCCACGGGCAGTTCAGATCACGGGGGGTCGGCCGAGGCGGGTCATCCGCCACACGGTCCGCCACCGTATCGGCCGCCGCGGCGGGCACGGTGTCCGTACGCCTTCGAAGAACCCCGCCCACCAGGCAGTCAGCCCGGACAGCGGAGGCCGCTGGGCGAGCGTGTACGCGGCCCACGTCGCGAGGTAGATCGGGACCAGGGGGGCGGGCAGGTGCCTCGTGGCGAGCCAGACCCGGTTGCGTCCGGTGTTGCGGTAGTAGACCGCGTGCCGGGAGGCTTCGGTGCGGGGGTGCTGCAACACCATGTCGGCCCGGTAGTCGATGTCCCAGCCGGCGTCCAGGGCCCGCCAGGCGAAGTCGGTTTCCTCGTGGGCGTAGAAGAACTGGGTGGGGAAGTCGCCGACCTGGTCGATCACGGTCATTCGGATGGCGTGGCCGCCGCCGAGGAACGTCGTCACCGGCCCGGACACCAGCGGGTTCTTTCCACCGAGCCGGGGGACGTGCCGACGCTGGCTGGCCCCGGTCTCGTCCGCGATCCGGAACCCGACCACGCCCAGCCTGGGGTTGGCGGTGAACGCTTCCCGGACCAGGTCCAGGGTGTCTTTGTGGGGCAACAGTCCGTCGTCGTCCAGGACCACGACGACGTCGACGCCGCCGTTCTCACGCAGCCATCGAACGCCCGCGTTCCGGCCGCCGGGGATCCCCAGGTTCTCGGGCAGCTCCACCCTGGCCACGCTGTCCGGCAGGGCGGGCAGGGGGACGCCCTGGTCGAGGACCACGACGGTCGTTGGGTCGCCGTCTTGGGCGGCGACCGAGTCGAGGAGGGCCCGCAGCTCGGTGGGCCGGTCGCCCATGGTCAGCACCACGACCCCCCGTGTCGGCGTCGTACGGTTCGTGCTGGTCACGCGTTGCCTTTCAGTAGTTCGGTGGCGCGCTGGTCCAGGACGGCGGCCCCGGTCACGCCGCGCTTGCGGTAGCCGGCCGCCGCCGACTTGATCGTCTTCACGGCCTGGCGGTTGCGGTCCGAGATGACGCCGCCCATGAAGTTCAGGGAGCGGGTCCACAGTCCTACGGCTTCCTCATGCCGGTGCTGGGCGGCTACCGCTGTCCCCAGGGTCGCCAGGGTCAGCCCGTGCTTGAGCTGGTACGTGCCCGGGGTGCGGCCCGCTAGGCCCTGTTTTGAAAGTCGGCTCCGTTCCTCGTCCCGCATCGTGATGATCTTGATGTGGGACGAGGGGATCTTTCTGACGAGCAGTGGTCG
>NZ_JBIVEG010000054.1:0-22346 GCF_044747545.1 Streptomyces sp. NPDC090077 | reverse complement strand
CGCGATCGCCTTCGGCGACCCTTGACAGGCCGACCCGCCCCGGAAAGCCGAAAGACTGCCGGGAAACCCCCAAAGAAACGGCACGGTCCAGAGGAGCAGGGACGGGTCCGTCAGCGATGAGGCGAGGGGCCGGGCCCCGGCCGGCCCGCCATCCGGGTCCGTCCAGCCCCGGTCCGGGGCCAGGGGCGCGGCTACCTGCACCAAAAGTCGCTCAGAGCACGCTACGGAGCACCCAAGCGCGACAGATCGCTACGCGCTCCTCCAGGCCAAGCGTCCGGCCACCGTCTAGGGCTGATACCTGCACCAAAAGTCGATCAGAGCAGCGCGGGAATCACGTGGGCGCGACAGATCGCTACGCGCTCCTCATCCATCAGCGTCTGACGACCGCCCTGGGCTGGTACCCGCACCAGGGGACGACCAGAGCCGCTCAGGTCTTCAGAGACCCCCGCGACGTGATGGGACACCTTCAGGAGTTCTCGCACTTGGAGGAGCGGGCCGTCTTCGGGGAGGACGCACGAGCCTTCTTGAGAGGGTGCGCCGCCGCCCTCAGATGATCTTTAGTCCAGGTCGCGCATGATCCGCCCACACCGCTGACCAGCGGTGAAAGATGACGCACCGAACGTCAGTCAACGACGAAGAGGTGCGATATGGCCCAGTACGAGTACGTGCCCCACCGGCTCCTTCGCCGTCGTGTGCGCGACATTGCTTCCGGTACCGAGGGCGTGCTGATGGCGGTGGTCAACGAGAACGTCTCCGACACCGGTATTGAGCACTGGGCTGAGTTGGCCTACATCCGTGGTGCCTCGGGCCGTGAGTTCACCACCGCCGTCGCCAACATCGAGGCGGCCACCGCCTCCCCCAACTCCTGAGGAGAGGTATGCCCACTCCGTCGTCGTGCGCTACAGCCCCACCCGTGTCGACCTCTTCCCGGCCCTGGGCGTCTACAGGCTGACCTGGAGGAATACCACCATGGGGAAGCACCCCGCCCCCGGCCGCCCGCCGGTTTAGGACCCGGGTATCAGCCCCGGACGGCCGTCGGTCGCCGAGATCAGAGAAGCGCGTAGCGATCTGTCGCGCCCACGTGCTTCCCGCGCTGCTCTGGTCGACTTTTGGTGCGGGTATCGGCCACAGACGGTCGTCGGACGCTGAGAAATGAGGAGCGCGTAGCGATCTGTCGCGCTTGGGTGGTCCGCAGGCCGCTCTGGTCGACTTTTCGTGCAGGTAGCCGCGCCCCTGGCCCCGGAACGGGGATATGAGGCCCGGATGCCCGGCGGGCCGCCCCCTACCTCCTCGCCTGATCGCTGAGAGGCCTGTCCCTTGGTCATGGACCGTGCCGTTTCTTTGGGGGTTTCCCGGCAGTCTTTCGGCTTTCCGGGGCGGGTCGGTCTGTCAAGGGTCGCCGTAGGCGATCGCGTAGCGACGCGACGAAGGAGCGCCCTTGACAGGCCGGCACGACACGGAAGGACGATGGGACTGACGGGAAGCCCCCAACCTGCTCTGATCCGGTCCAGGGGGCTACCGCCCCCAGCCCACCCACCCGCACCCCGGGAGGCGGGTGGGCAGCCGCCGCCCGGCGGGACGGGGTCGAGGGGGAGATAGCGGGCGCCCGCCCCCACCCCACCCCGCTACGCTCGACGCATGGCCGGCCGGTTCACCCCCTCCCCCTCCACCCCCACCACCCGGACCACCGTCCGCGGTGGTCACACCGCCGTGCCCGCCGGGCGGGGCGGGGTCCTCGTGGGGCAGGGCGGGAAGGGGCGGAGCTGGGACCCCGGCGGCCCCGTGGACCTCGGGCTGGTGCTCGGCCCGCTGCGCCGGGGGCCCGGGGACCCGACGTTCCGGACCACCCCCGACGGTTCCGTCTGGCGGGCCACCCGCACCCCCGACGGCCCCGCCACGCTGCGCGTCGCCGCGACGCCCGACGGGGTGGACGCCGAGGCGTGGGGGCCCGGGCGGGAGTGGGTGCTCGGCGCCCTGCCCGAGCTGCTCGGGGCCGCCGACGATCCGGCGGCCTTCGTGCCCCGGCACCGGCTGGTGCACGCCAGCCACCGCCGCCGCCCGGGGCTGCGGCTGACCCGTACCGGGCTGGTGCTGGAGTCGCTGGTCCCGACCGTCCTGGAGCAGAAGGTCACCGCCGACGAGGCCTACCGGGCCTGGCGGCTGCTGGTGCGCCAGTACGGGGAGCCCGCGCCCGGGCCGATGGCCGGGGAGCTGTACGTGATGCCCGCCGCCCGGGACTGGGCGCTGATCCCCTCCTGGGACTGGCACCGGGCCGGGGTGGACTCGAAGCGTTCGGCGACGATCGTGCGGGCCGCCCGGGTGGCGTCCCGGCTGGAGGAGGCGGCCGCGATGGAGCCCGGGCCGGCCGCGGCCCGGCTGGAGGCGGTGCCGGGGATCGGCCCGTGGACCTCTTCCGAGACCCTCCAGCGCAGCAACGGCGCACCCGACGCGGTGACCACCGGTGACCTGCACCTCCCGGGCATCATCGGCTACGCCCTCGCGGGTGAGCCGGATGCCGACGACGCCCGGATGCTGGAGCTGCTGGCCCCGTACGAGGGGCAGCGCCACCGCGCGGCCCGGCTGGTGCTGCTGGCGGGCCGCACCCCGCCCCGCCGCACGCCCCGGATGCCGCGCGGCGACATCGGCAGGCTCTAGCCGGGCCGCCTAGCGCACCTCGATGAAGGCGTCCGGCGTCCGTGCCGGCCGTTCGGCGGCGGGTGCCGCCGGGCGGCCGACGGCGATGGCGCCCATCGGGTCCCAGTCCTCCGGCAGCGCGAGCACCTTGCGCACGACGTCCCGGCAGAACATCGTCGAGGACACCCATGCCGAGCCGAGCCGCTCCCCGGCGAGGGCGACGAGGAAGTTCTGCACGCCCGCGCCCATGGCGACGACGAACATCTCCCGTTCGGCGGTGTCCCGCCGGGCGTGCCCGTAGTCGTGCGCGCCGTCCGTGACCATGCACGGCACGACCAGGTAGGGGGCGCCCCGCAGGACGTCGCCGCGCCGGACCCGCTTGGCGATGGACTCCTCGGACTTGCCGTCGCGGCGCAGGTCGGCGATCCAGGCGTCCCGCATCGCGTCGAGCAGTTCGAGGCGCGCGGCTGCCGACTCCAGCAGGACGAACCGCCAGGGCGTGGTGTGGTGCGGTGCGGGGGCGGTGACCGCGGCGGCCACGGCGCGGCGTACGGCGCCCGGGTCGACGGGGTCGTCGGTGAAGGCGCGTACGGTGCGGCGCTGGGTGACGGCCTCGCGTACGGCTTCGGAGGTGCCGAGGCGGAACATGTCGTCGGCGGGCGCGCGGACGAGGTCGGCCGCGCTGGAGCCTTCGCCGAGCAGGTGTCCGAGCCCGCGTACGACGGCCACGGGCAGTCCGGCGGCCTTGCCCTTGACCAGGTCGCCGGCGGCGGCGAGCTCGTCGGCGGTGGCCACTATCGTCGCGCTGAGCGGGTTGCCGTGGGCGTCGGTGCCGCCGCGCAGGTCGTCCAGTACGCGTACGCCGGCGGAGCCGATGGCGACGTCGGTCAGTCCGGAGCGCCAGGGCCGGCCGAAGGTGTCGGTGACGACGACGCCGACGTCGACGCCGAGCGCGGCGCGCAGCCCGGTGCGGAGCGCGGCGGCCGAGGCGTCGGGGTCCTCGGGCAGCAGCAGGACGGTGCCGGGTTCGGTGTTGGAGGCGTCGACGCCGGCTGCCGCCATGACCAGTCCGTGCCGGTTCTCGACGATGCGCAGCGTGCCGCGGCGTGCGACGACGCGTACGGTCTCGGCGTCGATGGCGTCCTCGCGGGAGTCGGCGCGGACGATGCGCCCCTCGGCCTTGGAGACGATCTTCGAGGTGACGAGCAGGACGTCCCCGTCGCGCAGGCCGGGTTCCGCTCCCGCGATGAGGCGGGCCAGGTCGTCGCCGGGCCGGACCTCGGGGATGCCGGGGACGGCCCGCACCTCGTAGGAGGGGACGGTCACCGGGCGGCCTCCGCGAGTTCCAGGGCGGCGCGGGCCATGGCGGCGGTGGCGGCGGTGTCGGTCATCATCAGCGGAACGGCGCGGCAGGGGATGCCGGCGGCTTCGACGTCGGTGACGGCGTCGGCGTCGGAGGTGTCGACGAGCCAGCCGTCGAGGAGCCCGGAGCCGTAGTGGCGGGCGACGGCGGCGGCGGTGGATTCGACGCCGACGGCGGCGAGGACCTTGTCGGCCATGCCCCGTACGGGTGCTCCGCCGACGATGGGGGAGAGGCCGACGACGGGTGCCGGGGAGGCGGCGAGCGCCTCGCGGATGCCGGGGACGGCCAGGATGGTGCCGATGGAGACGACGGGGTTGGAGGGCGGGAAGAGGATGACGTCGGCGCCGGCGATGGCGTCGAGCACGCCGGGGGCGGGCTTGGCCTGTTCGGCGCCGACGGGGACGACGGCTTCGGCGTCGAGGGAGGCGCGGAGCTTGACCCAGTACTCCTGGAAGTGGATGACGCGGCGTTCGCCGGTCTCCGGGTCGGTGACGGCGACGTGGGTCTCGACGCGGTCGTCGGACATGGGGAGCAGCCGGACGCCGGGCTGCCAGCGGTCGCAGAGGGCTTCGGTGACGGCGCTGAGCGGGTAGCCGGCGCCGATCATCTGGGTGCGGACGATGTGGGTGGCGAAGTCGCGGTCGCCGAGGCCGAACCAGGAGGGTCCGACCCCGTACGCCGCGAGTTCTTCCTTGAGGGTGAAGGACTCGTCGGTGCGGCCCCAGCCCTGGTCCTCGTTGATGCCACCGCCGAGGGTGTACATCACCGTGTCCAGATCGGGGCACACCTTCAGCCCGAACAGGTGAATGTCGTCACCGGTGTTGCCGATGACGGTGATGTCCGCGGCGGGGACCGCCGACTTGAGTCCGCGGAGGAAGCGGGCGCCGCCGATGCCGCCGGCCAGAACAACAATGCGCATACCCCGCAGTTTGTCAGGCGGGTACGTGTTCCTCGCGGGCCGGGGAGCAGCTGTGCATCGGCATCTCGGTCAGGCCGGGGAAGTAGACGTGCAGGCTGACGGCTCCGTCGAGGGTGTCGTTGACGACCTCGTGGGCGTAGCCGGGGGCGAAGACGCGCTGGGAGCCGGCGCGGTGGCTGAGCCGGCCGCGGGCGGTGTGCTCGGTGAGCTCGCCGTCGAGGACGGTGAGGATGCCGGAGGAGCTGCCGTGGTCGTGCAGGCCGCTGCCCTGGCCGGGGACCCAGCTGAGCAGCCAGACCTCGTAGCCGGGGCCGGTGCGCAGGCGGTGGTACCAGCGGGTGGTGGCGTCGTACCGGACGAGGTGTTCCCAGCCGGCGCGGTCCTCGGCGATGGAGCGGGCGAGGCCGGCGAACTCGGCGACGGTGGCCGGGTGTTCGCGGGCGGGCTGGAGGAGGTGCTGGACGGCGAGGATGTCGCCGGCGATCTGGAGGTCGCTCTCGACGGCGGCGGCGGGCGCGGCGGCCGGCGCGGGGACGGCCGGGACGGTCGCGTCGGCGACGGCGGGGGTGGTGCGAGCGGCGGGAGCGGCGGAGGCGCTGTTCATCGTGGGGGTGTCCTCGACGGGTGTCAGTCGTGCGGGGCGGTTGCTGTGGGGGAGTGGCCGGAGCTCGGCGGAGCCAGGGGCTCCGGGGGCATCAACAGCTGCAACAGCAACAGCGAACCTGGGCAGCGCACAGGAACCCACGAATGGGGGTCCGGGTGGCGGCTGCGGGCGCTGACATGAGGACAAGGAGACCGGGCGGAGGGCCGGACTGTCAACCCAATGTCCGGTTTGAGAGGAAAGTTTCACCTCATCCGGTTACTGTGCGCGGAGAAAGGTTTGTGCACTCACCGTCAGGGGATGTGCCGCTCCAAGTCGGTGGGAACCGAGATCAAACCCGTCGGCGTCACTCGTGATCGGAATGTGATCTGGGCTGCATCTTCGGCCGAATCGCAACCCCTCCTCGGAGTGACGCGTCGACCTCGAACGAGGGCGGCAGCCGCGGACAGCCTGTGGCTTGTGTCACGATTTTTGGCGATATGAACACTTTCTGTATACGCTTGGTTCCGCAGAGTGAATAAGGGCCCCAATAGCAGATCTCGGCTTGACTGCACAGGAGCCACACACTTGTAATTTCACTCGTGTCGTTGCTCGGCGATCAGTAACGGCAACATCACGGGGACGCACAGACAGAGCGAGGGGCGCACATGACCGAGCTGTTTCAGGAACTGCTGGTCGAAGAGGCGGACGAGGAGCTCGGTTGGCAGGAGCGCGCACTGTGCGCGCAGACCGACCCCGAATCCTTCTTTCCCGAGAAGGGCGGCTCCACCCGCGAAGCCAAGAAGGTCTGCCTCGCCTGCGAGGTCCGCTCCGAATGCCTCGAGTACGCCCTCGCCAACGACGAGCGATTCGGCATCTGGGGCGGTCTGTCCGAGCGCGAGCGGCGGCGGCTGAAAAAGGCCGCGGTCTGAGAGCGGCGACCGACGGTCCGAAACGGTCGCGGAGCGGCAGCGAGAACAACGGAAAAAACGACAGACTGAGCAAACGGTCCGCCTCCCGCACCTTCCCCGCAGGAGGCGGACCGTCGCGTTCCGGACCTTCTCCCGAGGCGGCGTTCCGTCCCCTTCCCAGCCGTTAGTGTGGGGCGCTGTCCAGCAGCCTCCGAGGGCACAACACCCCCGGATCCCCAGGCCGGAGGGCCCGTACCGCGATGTCCCCGCACAGCAGCTCGCCGGCCTCCCAGCAGGCGGCCGGCACCCCCGAGTTCCCCCGGCACGTCGTCACCGCGGTCCTCGTCGCCCACGACGGAGCCCGCTGGCTGCCCGAGACCCTCGCAGGACTCCTCGCCCAGGAACGCCCCGCGCAGAACCACGTCGCCGCCGACACCGGAAGCGCCGACGACAGCGCCCGCCTCCTCGCCGAAGCCCTCGGCGACGACCGCGTCCTGCACCTCGCCCGCCGCACCGGATTCGGCGCCGCCGTCGACGAGGCCGCCCGCAGCGCCGGCACCCCCACCCCCGAGGAACTCCCCTACCTCAAGCGCCCCAGCGGCTGGGACCCCGTCAGCCGCACCTGGCGCGACGACACCTACGACCTCCCCGACTTCCCGCACGGCGAACCCGTCCAGTGGCTCTGGCTGCTCCACGACGACAGCGCACCCGAACCCGACGCCCTCACCGAACTCCTGCGCGTCGCCGACGGCAACCCCGACGCCGCCGTCATCGGCCCCAAGCTCCGCGGCTGGTACGACCGCAAGCAGCTCCTCGAAGCCGGCGTCACCCTCGCCCGCAGCGGCCGCCGCTGGACCGGCCTCGACCGCCGCGAACAGGACCAGGGCCAGCACGACCAGGTCCGCCCCGTCCTCTCCGTCTCCACCGCCGGCATGCTCGTGCGCCGCGACGTGTACGACGCCCTCGGCGGCTTCGACCGCCGCCTGCCCCTGATGCGCGACGACGTCGACCTCTGCTGGCGCGCCCACAGCGCCGGCCACACCGTCCTCGTCGCCCCCGACGCCGTCCTGCGGCACGCCGAAGCCGCCTCCCGCGAACGCCGCACCGTCGACTGCGCAGGCCGCTCCTCCGTCAGCCCCCACCGCGTCGACAAGGCCGGCGCCGTCCACACCCTGCTGGCCAACACCCCCGGCCGCGCCCTGCCCTACGTAATGCTGCGGCTGCTCCTCGGCACCCTCCTGCGCACCCTCGGCTACCTCGTCGGCAAAGCCCCCGGCCAGGCCGTCGACGAACTCACCGGGCTGCTCGCCACCCTGCTGCGCCCCGCCCGCCTCCTCACCGCCCGCCGGGCCCGCCGCCGTCCCGCCGTCCCCGCAGCCGAACTGCGCCCCCTCTTCCCCCCGCCCGGCGCCACCCTGCGCGCCGGCGCCGAACAGCTCGCCGCCCACCTCGGCTCCGGACGCGACAGCGACCCCGCCCCCGCCGGCCGGCACGGCGGACCCCTCGGATCCGGACCCGGCGACGACGCCGGCCACCTCGACACCGGCCGCCCCGGCCGGCTCCGGCGGATCGCCCGCAACCCCTCGCCCGTCCTCTTCGCGGGCCTCCTCCTCGTCTCCCTCGTCGCCTGCCGCGCCCTCATCGGCGGCGGCAGCCTCATGGGCGGCGCCCTGCTCCCCGCACCCTCCGCCGCGGGCCTCTGGCACGCGCACACCGGCGACTGGCAGCCCGTCGGCACCGGCACCACCGCCGGGGCACCCCCCTACCTGGCCGTCCTGGCCGGCCTGTCCGCCCTCTTCCTCGGCTCCACCCAGGCCGCCCTGACCCTGCTGCTCGTCTGCTCGGTCCCGCTCGCCGGCCTCACCGCCTACTTCGCCTCCCGGCCCCTGGTCACCTCCCGGCTGCTGCGCGCCTGGGCCGCCGTCGGCTACGCCTTCCTCCCCGCCGTCACCGGCGCCCTCGCCGGAGGCCGCCTCGGCACCGCCGTCCTCGCCGTGCTCCTCCCGCTCATCGCCCGCTCCGCCGCCACCGCCCACGGCCTCACCGGCGCCGAACAGGGCACGGAACCGGGCTCCGGGCAGGGCGCCGGGCAGGGCCGCGGCCGGCGCGCGGTGTGGACGTACGCCCTCCTGCTCACCCCGGCCACCGCCTTCACCCCCGTCGTGTGGCCCCTCGCCGCCGTCCTCGGCACCGCCGCGGTCCTCGCGCGCCGCCCGCACCGCAAGACGTACGCCCTCCGCCTGCTCGTGGTCCTCGCCGTACCCGTGGCCGTCCTCGCGCCCTGGTCCCTCGGCCTGTTCACCCACCCCGGCCGCTTCCTGCACGAGGCCGGACTGCCCTACGGCACCGGCTCCGCCACCCCCCTCGGCCTGCTCACCGCGGACCCCGGCGGCCCCGGCACCACCGGCCGGCTCCTCCTCGCGGGCGTCCTGCTCGCCGCCCTCGCCGCACTGCTCCGCGCCGACCGGCGGTTCGCCGTCGGCACCGCCTGGACCGCCGCCCTCGCCGGGCTCCTCCTCGCGGTCCTCCTGAACCGCACCGGCTGGGCCGGCCCGGGCACCCTCCTGTACGGGCTCGGGCTCCTCGCGGCCGCCGCGCTCGGCGCGGACGGAGCCAAGTACCGGGTGGCCGCCCGCAGCTTCGGCTGGCGCCAGCCGCTGGCCGCCCTGACCGCCCTCGCCGCCGCGGCCGGCCCGCTGTTCCTCGGCGCGGCCTGGGCCGTGGCCGGCGCCGACGGACCGCTCCAGCGGCGCGACCCCGTCCAGGTCCCGGCCGTCGTCGCCGAGCACTCGGGCGACACCAACCGCACCCGGACCCTGGTCCTCGGCGGGGACTCGCCCGCCACCGTCTCCTACGCCCTGGTCCGCGGCTCCGGAGCCCGCCTCGGCGACGCCGAGCTCCTCGCCGCGGCCGGCCCCGAACCCCGCCTCGCCAAAGCCGTCTCCAGCCTGGTCTCCGGCTCCGGGGCCAACCAGTCCGAGCAGCTCAGCGCCTTCGCCGTGCGCTACGTGATGATCCCGCCCGGCGGCTCCGCCCCCATGCGCCGCATCCTCGACGGCACCCCCGGCCTCAAACAGCGCCACCAGAACGACGGCACCGCCCTGTGGGAGGTGGAACGGCTGACCTCCCGCGTGGCGATCGTCCCCGCCCGGCAGGGCCAGACCGCCACGCTCACCGTCGAAGCCGGCCCCGTCGAGGTCCACGCCGACCTCCCGGCGGGCCCCGAAGGCCGCACCCTGCGCATCGCCGACCGGGCCGACGCGGGCTGGCGGGCCACCCTCGACGGCGAACCCCTTCCCCCGAAGACGGTCGACGGCTGGGCGCAGGGCTTCGTCCTGCCCACCGACGCCGGCCGGCTCGACCTCGTCCACCAGGACTCCGCCGCCCGCGCCGCCTGGCACTGGGCGCAGGGCTCCCTCGCCCTGCTGCTGCTCGTGATGGCCCTGCCCGGACGCCGCGCCCGCCTCGACGACGACCTGCCCGAGGAGACCGTGCCCGCCGCGCCCGGCGACCTCCCCGGCGAGCCCGGCCGGGGCCGCCGCGCCCGCCGGACCGCCCCGGCCGCCGCACCCGACCCGGAGCCGGTGCCCGCCGGGGCCGTCATCGACCCGTACGCGCAGATCCCCGCGCAGCAGGTCTACGGCGAGGAGTCGTACTCCTACCAGGAGCCCTACCCGTACGGGACGCAGCAGCCGCAGCAGCCGGAGCCCCCGTACGACGCGTACGGGCAGTACCCCGACCCCGGGGGGCAGCCGCACGTCCCGCGGCAGCAGCCCCGGCCTCCCCACGCCCACGAGCAGCAGTACGACGCCTACGGACAGCAGTACCCGCGTCCGGACGGGAGCCACCAGCAGTGAAGCAGCGCGCCCCCCTGACGCTGGCGGCCGTGACGGCGGCGCTGGCCGCCGCCACCGGACTGGCCTTCCTCACCGCCCCCGCCGCCACCCCGGCGGGCGGCGCCGCGGGCCGGGCGGCCGCCGCCCGGATGCCGGTCGAGCGGTCCGTGCTCGTGTGCCCCGCGCCCAGCTCCTCCGACATCGCCGAGACCACGTACACCTCCCTCACCCCCGGCAAGGGCGGCGGCGGGGGCACGGCCCGGCTGGCCGACAAGGACGGCAAGGCGGTCCTGGAGCCCAGGGAGCCCGGCAGGCCCGTCACCGCCACCGCCTCCGGCGCGGAGGCACCGGCGCTGACGGGCGCCGCGGAGGGGGACCTGGCCCCCGGCTGGACCGCCCAGCAGACCACCAAGGTCTCCGTCGGCCAGGCCCGCGGCCTCTCCGGCCTCGCCTGCACCGCGCCCGGCACCGACTTCTGGTTCCCCGGCGTCAGCACCGCCAAGGGCCGCCAGGACTACGTCCACCTCACCAACCCGGACGACACCGTCGCCGAGGTGGCCGTCACCCTCCACGGCCCCGACGGCCTGCTCAAGGACAAGCCGGGCACCGCCGACCCCGTCTTCGAGGTCGCCCCCCGGTCCACCGCCAAGGTGTCGCTGTCCCAGCTGGCCCCCGACAGCCGGCTCGCGGACGCCACCGCGCACGTCACGGCACGCTCCGGCCGGGTCGGCGCCTCCACCCACGTCGCCGAGGACGGCACCGGCACCGACTGGCTCCCCGCCTCCGCGGGCCCGGCGGACACCCTGGTCCTGCCCGGCATCCCCGCCGACGCCACCTCCGTACGGCTGGTCGCCTTCGCCCCCGGCGAGGACGACGCCGACCTCACCGTGAAGCTGTCCGGCCCGACCGGCCCCTTCAGCCCGGCCGGCAAGGAGCGCCTCCACCTCAAGGGCGGCATGACCGCGGCCCTGGACCTCGGCGACGTGACCCGGGGCGAGGCCGGCTCCCTGCTGCTGGCCCCCGCCGACCCGGAGAAGGCCGTACCCGTCGTCGCCGCCCTGCACGTGGTCCGCGGCACCGGCGCCAAGCAGGAACTGGGCTTCGTCCCCGCGAGCACCCCCGTCGGCGAGCGGGCCACCGTCGCCGACAACCGGGACGGCGACCAGGCCACCGTCCTCACCCTCACGGCCTCCGGGACCGACGCGAAGGTCCGCGTCACTGCCTCCCCGGGCACCGGGGGCGGGCAGGGCGCCGCCACGGAGATCACCGTCAAGGCCGGCACCACCCGCGCGGTGAGCCCGCCGCCGGCCCCCTCGGGCGGCAAGGGCCCCTACGCACTGACCGTCGAGACCCTGTCCGGCGGCCCCGTCCACGCGGCCCGCACCCTGACCCTGCCGCACGACGGGATCCCGATGTTCACCGTCCAGGCCTTCGCCGACGACCGCTCCACGGTCGCGGTCCCGAAGGCCGTCGAGGACCCCTCGATCCTGCTCCGCTGAAGAAGACCGGGGAAGGGGGGTACGGGCCGGGCGTCAGTCCTGCCCGTACCGGGGGTCCACCGTCTCCGGCGACAGCCCGAGCAGCTCCGCGACCTGCTCCACCACGATCTCGTGCACCAGCAGCGCCCGCTCGTCCCGCGTCTTCGCCCGGATCTCCACCGGCCGCCGGAACACCACGATCCGCGCCGGCTTCCCGTCCCGGGCCTCCACCAGCCCGCCCAGCGGCACCGCCTCGTCGTTCCAGCCCGCGTCGGGCCCGCCCGGCGGCCCCGGCACGTCCGCGATCACGAACTCCACCTCGGCCAGCTGCGACCAGCGCCGCTCCAGCCGCTCCACGGAATCCCGTACGAGGTCCCCGAACAGCTCCGCCCGGCTCGCGGACAGCGGCACCTGCGGCGGGGCCAGCGGCCCGCGCATCCCCCGGCCGTGCCGGTCGCGCCGCCGGTGCCGGGGCTCGGAGGGGGCCGCGGCGGGAACCGCCGGGCGGGGAGGAAGCGAACTGTCCGTCACCCCCGCAGGGTAGCCCGCACGCCCGGTCAGGACCCGATACGGTCACGACCTGGTGTCACGACGGTGTCACCCCCCGAAGGATCCGGCCAAGATCGGGCCGCTTACGGACCCGTTGCCCCCCTTCGTCACCCGCCGCGGGACACGGGCGGAGTACGACACGGGGGACCGGGCGGGGGGCGAGTCGTCGCGGCCCGGTCAAGAGTGCGGTACCGTCCAACGTCGTGAGCCTTGTACGTCGCTGTTCGCGCACCGCGTGCGGCCGCCCTGCCGTCGCCACACTGACGTACGTCTACGCCGACTCGACCGCAGTTCTCGGCCCGCTCGCCACCTACGCCGAACCCCACTGCTATGACCTGTGCGCCGAGCACTCCGAGCGCCTGACCGCCCCGCGCGGCTGGGAAGTCGTGCGCCTTTCGGACGGTTCCGGCCCGTCCCGCCCCAGCGGCGACGACCTCGAAGCCCTGGCCAACGCCGTCCGCGAGGCGGCCCGTCCGCCCGAGCGCGCCGCCGAGGCCGGCGGGTCCGGACCGGGTGCCCCGGTGGCCGGCGAGACCCGCCGCGGACACCTGCGCGTCCTCCGTTCGCCCGATTCCTGACACACGGATCGTCTGAAAAGCCGCTCTCCGTACAAGGTAGGTTTGCTCCACCGCACAGAACCTTCAGGAGGGCAGGCAGTGGCCGCAGATCTTTCGAACATCGTCAAGGCGTACGACGTACGTGGCGTCGTACCCGACGAGTGGGACGAGCCCCTGGCAGAACTGTTCGGTGCTGCGTTCGTCGAGGTCACCGGCGCCACGGCGATCGTGATCGGTCACGACATGCGCCCCTCCTCGCCCGGCCTCTCCGCCGCCTTCGCCCGGGGCGCGGCCGCCCGCGGCGTCGACGTCACCCTGATCGGCCTGTGCTCCACCGACCAGCTGTACTACGCCTCCGGCAAGCTGGACCTGCCCGGCGCCATGTTCACCGCCTCGCACAACCCGGCCCAGTACAACGGCATCAAGCTGTGCCGCGCCGGCGCCGCGCCCGTGGGCCAGGACACCGGCCTCGCCACCATCCGCGAGCTCGCCGAGAAGTGGACCGACGAGGGCGCCCCGGAGATCCCCGCCGGCACCGTCCCGGGCACCATCACCGAGCAGGACACCCTCACCGGCTACGCCGAGCACCTCAAGGGCCTGGTGGACCTGACCGCCATCCGCCCGCTGAAGGTCGTCGTCGACGCGGGCAACGGCATGGGCGGCCACACCGTCCCCACCGTCTTCGAGGGCCTCCCGCTGGACCTCGTCCCCATGTACTTCGAGCTGGACGGGACCTTCCCGAACCACGAGGCCAACCCCCTCGACCCGAAGAACATCGTCGACCTCCAGGCCCGCGTGATCGCCGAGGGCGCCGACCTGGGCCTCGCCTTCGACGGCGACGCCGACCGCTGCTTCGTCGTCGACGAGCGCGGCGAGGGCGTCTCCCCGTCCGCCATCACCGCCCTGGTCGCGGCCCGCGAGCTCGCCCGCAACGGCGGCACCGGCACGATCATCCACAACCTGATCACCTCGTGGTCGGTCCCCGAGGTCGTCCGCGAGAACGGCGGCACCCCCGTCCGCACCCGCGTGGGCCACTCCTTCATCAAGGCCGAGATGGCGTCCTCCGGCGCCATCTTCGGCGGCGAGCACTCCGCGCACTACTACTTCAAGGACTTCTGGAACGCGGACACCGGCATGCTCGCCGCGCTCCACGTCCTCGCCGCCCTCGGCGGCCAGGAGGGCACCCTCTCCGCCCTCGTCGCCGAGTACGACCGCTACGTCGGCTCCGGCGAGATCAACTCCACCGTCGCCGACCAGGCCGCCCGCACCGCCGAGGTCAAGGCCGCCTACGCCGGCCAGGACGGGGTCACCTTCGACGAGCTGGACGGCCTCACGGTCTCCGCCGCCGACTGGTGGTTCAACCTGCGCCCCTCCAACACCGAGCCGCTCCTGCGCCTCAACGTGGAGGCCCGCGACGAGGCCACCCTGGCCAAGATCCGCGACGAGGTCCTGGCGCTCGTCCGCGCGTAAGGCTCCGCCGGTGGCCGCGGGGGCCCGGGCTTCGGCCCGGGCCCCCGCCCCCCGCCGCCTCCCCTCGGCGGCGGCGGGGCTCACATCAGCCCCGCCGGCGTTTGAGGCACGGGGGTCCCGGGGCAGAGCCCCCGGCAAGGGACCCGCTCCTGTCCCGGTACCGCACCCGGGCGTCCCGGTGCACCTGCGGAGCCACGCGGCACGCCCAGTGACTCGGCGGTACGCTGACCTCGCCCAATCCGCGACAAGCGATCCGCATCCCCGAAGGGAACCACCCAATGCCGCTCGAAGCCGGCCTGCTGGAGATCCTCGCCTGCCCCGCCTGCCACGCCCCCCTCCGGGACGAGTCGGCGGACGAGACCGCCCCCGAGCTGATCTGCACCGGCCAGGAATGCGGTCTCGCCTACCCGGTCCGCGACGGCATCCCGGTCCTCCTCGTGGACGAGGCCCGCCGCCCCGCCTGACCGGCCCCGCCCCCACCGCTCGACCAGCCTGGATCCGTCAACACCGCCGGAGGCCCCCATGCTCGACGAGTCACTCCTCGACGCACCGGACGATCTCGCCCGTGCCGACCGCCGCGGCCTGCTCCGCGGCGCCGCCGAGGCCGGGGCCAGGGTCCGCACCGCGGCCCGGCACGCCACCGAGGCCGGGCTCGCGGACCTGCGCCCCGACGGGCGCCCCCGCGCCGTCCTGATCGCCGGGCCCGGCACCGCCGCCACCGGCGTCGCCGACCTGCTCGGAGCCCTCGCGGGAGCCTCCGCCCCCGTCACCCGCCTGCACCCCACCGGCGTCGCGCACGCCGCCGGGGCGCTGCGCTGGGCCCTGCCCGGCTGGGCGGGCCCCGTGGACCTGCTGCTCATCGCCACCACCGACGGCACCGAGCCCGGCCTCGCCGTCCTCGCCGAGCAGGCGTACCGGCGCGGCTGCTCCGTGGTCGCCGTCGCCCCCGAGCGCTCGCCGCTGGGCGAGGCGGTGGACGGCGCGCACGGGGTCCTCGTACCGATGGCCAAGGCCCCGTACCAGGAGTACGACGAGTCCGCCGCGGCCGGTCCCGGCGCGCTGTGGGCCCTGCTGACCCCGCTGCTGGTGCTCCTCGACAAGGTCGGCCTGATCAGCGCCGCCCCCGACGCCCTCCAGCGCGTCGCCGACCGGCTCGACCACACCGCCGAGCGCTGCGGCCCGGCCATCGCCACCTACTCCAACCCGGCCAAGACCCTCGCCGCCGAACTGGCCGACTCGCTCCCGCTGATCTGGAGCGAGGGCGAGGCCGCCGGCCCCGCGGGCCGCCGCTTCGCCGCGACCCTCGCCGAGCTGGCCGGGCGGCCCGCGCTCGCCGCGACCCTCCCCGAGGCGCTGCCCGCGCACGGGGTGCTCCTCGCCGGGTCCTTCGCCGCCGGAGCCGACCCCGAGGACTTCTTCCGGGACCGCGTGGAAGAGCCCCAGGCCCTGCGCGCCCGCATCGTCCTGCTGCGCGACCGGCCGACCGGCGGGCTCACCGCCGCACCGGCCGCGCGCGAGCTCGCCCTCAGCCACGACACGGCCATCAGCGAGCTCGAACCGGAGGAGGGCGGGGAGCTGGAACAGCTCGCCGAACTCCTCGCCGTCACCGACTTCGCCACCGCCTACCTGGCGCTGGCGGCCCGGGGACACAGCTAGGCACACACCCGTGCCCGCACCACCTCCAGATCCAGGAAGACGACGACGATGGACCGCCTGACCAACACGATCCGCCCCTACGCGTGGGGATCCACCACCGCGATCCCGGCCCTCCTCGGAGTCGAGCCGACCGGTGAACCCCAGGCAGAGATGTGGATGGGCGCCCACCCCGGAGCCCCCTCCCGCCTCGACCGCGGAGCCGGCGAGACCACCCTGGCCGCGGTCATCGACGCCGACCCGGAGGGCGAGCTCGGCGCCGCCGCCGTCGCCAAGTTCGGCCCCCGCCTGCCCTTCCTGCTCAAGATCCTCGCCGCCGGCGCCCCCCTCTCCGTCCAGGTCCACCCCGACCTCGCCCAGGCCGCCGCGGGCTTCGAGGACGAGGAGCGGCGCGGCGTCCCGATCGACGCCGGCCACCGCAACTACAAGGACGCCAACCACAAGCCCGAGCTGATCTGCGCACTCACCCCCTTCGACGGCCTGTGCGGCTTCCGCCCGCCGCTGGAGGCCGCACAGCTCCTCGAAGGCCTCGGCGTGGACTCCCTCAAGCCGTACGCGGACCTGCTGCGCGCCCACCCCGAGGAGGCGGCCCTGCGCGAGGTCCTCACCGCCGTCCTCACCGCCGACCGCGAGGAGATGGCCCGTACGGTCGCCGAGACCGCGGCCGCCGCCGAGCGCCTCGGGGGCCCGTACGAGGCCTACGCGGGACTCGTCCACGACTACCCGGGCGACCCGGGCGTGATCGCGGCCATGCTCCTCAACCACGTGCGGCTCCAGCCCGGCGAGGCCATGTTCCTCGGCGCCGGCATCCCGCACGCCTACCTCGACGGCCTCGGCGTCGAGCTCATGGCCAACTCGGACAACGTGCTGCGCTGCGGGCTGACGCCCAAGCACGTGGACGTCCCCGAGCTGCTCAAGGTCGTCGTCTTCGAGCCGAGCGCCCCGGGCGTCCTGCGCCCCGAGGGCGACGGCGAAGAGGTCTACGAGACCCCCATCGACGAATTCCGGCTCTCCCGCCACGTCCTGGCGCCGGGCGGAGCCCCCCGCCCGCTCCCCGACGCCACCCCGCAGATCCTGCTCTGCACCGCGGGCGCCCCCCGCGTCGGCGAACTGGCCCTCGCCCCCGGCGAGTCGGTCTTCGTCCCCGCGGGCGAAAAGACCGAACTGTCCGGTGCCGGTACGGTCTTCCGGGCCACCGTGCTCGTCTGACGTGGCGTCGGCCGCACCCGCAGCTGCAACAATGTGCGGCCGTAGTCAGTGGTCAGGAAGGACACCCAGCAACCATGAGCGCGTCGGGCGGTACCAAGGCGATCGTGGCGGCACTCGCCGCCAACCTCGCCATCGCTGTAGCCAAGTTCGTGGCATTCCTCTTCAGCGGCTCCTCGTCGATGCTCGCGGAAAGCGTCCACTCGGTCGCCGACTCCGGAAACCAGGGCCTGCTGCTCCTCGGCGGGAAGAAGGCACAGCGCGAGGCGACCCCCCAGCACCCGTTCGGGTACGGGCGCGAGCGCTACATCTACGCCTTCCTCGTCTCCATCGTGCTCTTCACCGTCGGCGGCATGTTCGCCATCTACGAGGGCTACGAGAAGATCCACGACCCGCACGAGATCGAGGCCTGGTACTGGCCCGTCGGCGTGCTCGTCTTCGCGATCGTCGCGGAGTCCTTCTCCTTCCGCACCGCGATCAAGGAGTCGAACGAGACCCGCGGCGACCTCAGCTGGGCCCAGTACATCAAGCGGGCCAAGGCCCCCGAACTGCCCGTCGTCCTCCTGGAGGACCTCGGCGCGCTCGTCGGCCTGGTCCTCGCCCTCGGCGGCGTCGGCCTGGCCCTGCTCACCGGCAACGGCGTCTGGGACGGCATCGGCACCCTGTGCATCGGCGTCCTGCTGATCATCATCGCCGTCGTCCTGGCCCTGGAGACCAAGTCCCTGCTGCTCGGCGAGGCCGCCGGCACCGCCGAGGTCGAGAAGATCAAGGAGGCGCTCGTCGACGGGGAGACCGTCACCCGCGTCATCCACATGCGCACCCTGCACCTGGGCCCCGAGGAACTCCTCGTCGCCGCCAAGATCGCCGTCCAGCACGACGACACCGCGACCGAGGTGGCCAACGCCATCAACGCCGCCGAGGCCCGCATCCGCGCCTCCGTCCCGATCGCCCGCGTGATCTACCTGGAGCCGGACATCTACCAACCCGAGGCCGCCCAGGCCGACGGCCGCTGACCGGCCCCGGACGCACGCGAAGGCCCCCGCAGCTCACCGGCTGCGGGGGCCTTCGTCCGTACGGGGCGCGCCGTCGGCGTCCGCCTACGAGGACACGTCCACGCGCTCGCCCTGCGCGCCCGCGCCCACCCCGGCCGCCCCGGCCGGCTCGAACACCCCGGGGGCCTTCGCCGGCGCGGGCACCGCCGCCGCGGCGGCACCCCGGCCGCGGGCCCGCCGGGACGCGAAGCCCAGCACCGCGCCCACGGCCAGCAGCAGCGCCCCGGCCAGCTGCCCCCACACGGCCAGCTTCGCCATCGGGTACATCACGACCTTGGAGGCGACCTTGCCCACGGGCACCGGCCCGTTGTTGGCGTACTGGGAGCCGTCAGAGTTCATCCGGTTGTCGGCCATCAGGAACACGTGGCCCTTGGGCACCTTCACGTCGAAGCCCACCGCCGACGGGTTCTTCCACTGCTCCAGGTACGGCTCGTCCAGCGGCTCACCGTTCAGGACCAGCCGGTACTGGCCGGTGATCTTGCTGCTGGGCTTGTACCGGATGCGGTCCCCGCCCACGGCGATGACCCGGTTCATCTGCGTCTTCTGCAGGGACCACGGAACGGAGGCGAGGACGACGTCCCCCCGGCGCAGCCCGCCCTTGACGACCGGCTCCAGGTAGATGCTCTCCCCGTTGGTGTAGGTCGGCGCCATCTGCCAGCCGACCGCCTTGCCCTCCGTGTAGCGCGACGGCGGGTCCACGGCTTTCGCCACCGTCACCCCACCCAGAACGAGTGCTCCGAGCACCAGCAGGACGATCGCCGCGATCCCGCGTCCGCGTCCTGGCCTGTGTTCCATTTCGTACCTTCCCGATGTACCTGCCTTGCATCGTAGGTCGACACGGAAGCCGCGAATGCCGCCGGGGCCCTGGTGTGCCAAGTCAGTACATACCGATTCGGACACTGCCCCTCCACGCCGTCGGGTCCCGCACCGGAGCGGTGCGGGACCCGACGGGACGGAGTGCGGTCCGGGGTTACCGGATCTCGCTCAGCACCTCCAGGACGGCCGGTCCGTCGGGCGCCGACTGGAGCCGGTCACGGAAGCCGGCGTCCATCAGCTTGCGCGACAGCAGCGCCAGGATCCGCAGGTGCTCGTCGCCCGCGGCGGCCTCCGGCACCGAGATCATGAAGAGCAGCCGGGCCTTCGTACCGTCCAGCGCACCCCACTCGATGCCCTCGGCGGACCGGGCGAAGCCGACCGTGGGGCGGGTCACCGCGTCCGTCTTGGCGTGCGGGATCGCGATCGACTCGCCGAGCCCCGTCGTGCCCTGCGCCTCCCGGGCGAGGGCCACCCGTACGAGCTCGTCCACGTCCCGGACGTTCCCGGTGGAGGCCAGCATCCCGGCCATCTCGCGGATCGCGGCCTCCTTGGTGTCCGCGGCCAGCTCCGTCCTGACCGTCCGCGCGGTCAGGTACCCGGACAGCACCTCCGGCCGCGCGTCCGCCGGGGCGGTGGCGGTGACGGCGGGCACCGGCTCCGCATGCGTCCGCACGGCCGTCCCGTCGGCCCCGGCCCCGGCGCCCACGCCGGCGCCGACGAGCACCGGCTCCGCAGCCGCAGCCGCAGCCGCGGCGGCGGCCCCGGCCGGTGCGGGCTGCGCGCCGCGGCGCGCCTTGATCTCGATCAGCGCGTTCGTCGTCAGGGCGGTCACCACCGTGCCGATGGCGATCGCGATCAGGAACCAGCCCACCCCGCCGACCGCACCCAGCGCGGCCACGACCGGACCGCCGTGCGGCACGTGGTCGCCCACGCCCGCCACACCGGCGATCGCGCCCGCCACCGCGCCGCCCAGCATGTTCGCCGGGATGACGATCGCCGGCCGCGCCGCCGCGAACGGGATCGCGCCCTCCGAGATGCCGAACACGCCCATGAACAGGGCCGCCATGCCGGTGTCGCGCTCCTGCTCCGAGTACAGCTTGCGGCGCAGCACCGTCGCCAGGCCCTGGCCGAGCGGCATCACCGGGATGGCCGCCGCGCACATGCCCATGACCGCGTAGTTCCCGGACGCGATGAGACCCGTGCCGAAGAGGAACGCCGTCTTGTTGACCGGGCCGCCCATGTCGAAGGCGATCATCAGGCCGAGCAGCGCGCCGAGCAGGACCGCGCTGGTGCCGGTCATGCCCGACAGCCAGGAGGTCAGGCTCTCGAAGACCCAGGAGATCGGCTTGCCGATGACGTAGATGAAGAAGAGGCCGAGCGCCGTCGTGGCCACGATCGGGATCACGATGATCGGCATGATCGGCTGGACGACCTTGGGGACCTTGACCTTCTTGATCCACAGGACCAGGTAGCCCGCCAGGAAGCCCGTCACGATCGCACCGATGAAGCCGGCGCCCGACTTCGAGTCGTACAGCGCGCCCGTGTTCGCGATGAAGCCGCCGATCATGCCGGGCACCAGCGCCGGCCGGTCGCCGATGGCGTACGCGATGTAGCCGGACAGGATCGGGATCATCAGGGTGAAGCCCAGGACGCCGATCTGGAACACGTGGTCCCAGAAGGTGCCCGGCGTGACCGCGTACCCCTCGGCCGTGGCGTGGCCGCCCAGCGCCAGCGCGATGGCGATCAGCAGACCGCCGACCACCACGAACGGGATCATGTACGAGACGCCGTTCATCAGCGCCTTGTACGCGAGGCTCCGCTCCTTGCCGCCGCCCGCGCCGCTGCCGCCCGCCGGGGCCGTCCCCGTCTGGACCGGCGCGCTCTGCACCCGCTCGATCAGTTCCTTCGGCTGGTGGATGCCGTCGGCGACGCCGGTGGACAGCACCCGCTTGCCGGCGAAGCGCTCGCGGTCGACCTCCTTGTCGGCGGCGATGATGATCCCGTCCGCCTCCCTGACATCGTTGTCAGAGAGTACGTTCTCGGCCCCGATCGAGCCCTGGGTCTCCACCTTCATGTCCACGCCGAGCTCGGCGGCGGCCTGCGTCAGCTTCTCGGCGGCCATGTAGGTGTGCGCGATCCCCGTGGGGCACGCCGTGACGGCGAGCAGCTTCAGGCGCTTGCGCCCGCTCGCGCCGCCACCGGGAGGGCCGGCTGGACTGGTCACTTCAATCTCCTTCACGCCAGTGGTCCGCGAGATCGCGCGTGCGAACCGATCCACCCGCATCCTCCAACAGATAAGGGTTGGATCAAAAGTCCGAAAGGCCCCTAACATCCCGCCGGACGGCCTGAAACCGAAGGGTGAGTTCTTCCCGTCCCCACTGGGGTCCGCTGCGCCGACCGGTGTAGATTCGTCACCAGTGTCAGGCGTCGCTGCTGATGGCGGTCGGGCGGTCCTCGTGACCGGCCGAGGGGAGAGAGGGCCCCGCGGCGGACTGTGCGCAGTGCACCGGCCTGCCGCGTGCACGGCCCAGCCGTACCCACCTCTCGAACCATGAGGAGCAGCACCCATGGACTTCAAGGTCGCCGACCTTTCCCTTGCCGCCTTCGGCCGCAAGGAGATCACCCTGGCCGAGCACGAGATGCCGGGTCTGATGTCGATCCGCAAGGAGTACGCGGAGTCGCAGCCGCTGGCCGGCGCCCGGATCACGGGCTCCCTGCACATGACCGTGCAGACCGCCGTCCTGATCGAGACCCTCGTCGCCCTCGGCGCAGACGTCCGCTGGGCCTCCTGCAACATCTTCTCCACCCAGGACCACGCGGCCGCCGCCATCGCGGTCGGCCCCAACGGCACCCCGGAGAACCCGCAGGGCGTCCCGGTGTTCGCCTGGAAGGGCGAGACGCTGGAGGAGTACTGGTGGTGCACGGAGCAGGCGCTGACCTGGCCGAACACCCCCACTGGCGGCCCGAACATGATCCTCGACGACGGTGGTGACGCCACCCTCCTGGTCCACAAGGGCGTCGAGTTCGAGAAGGCCGGCGCGGCCCCGGACCCGTCCACCGCGGACTCCGAGGAATACGCGTACATCCTCACGCTCCTCAACCGCACCCTCGCCGAGTCCCCGCAGAAGTGGACGCAGCTGGCGTCCGAGATCCGCGGTGTGACCGAGGAGACCACCACCGGTGTCCACCGCCTCTACGAGATGATGGCCGAGGGCACCCTGCTGTTCCCGGCGATCAACGTGAACGACGCGGTGACGAAGTCGAAGTTCGACAACAAGTACGGCTGCCGCCACTCGCTGATCGACGGCATCAACCGTGCCAC
>NZ_JBIVEG010000053.1:0-23422 GCF_044747545.1 Streptomyces sp. NPDC090077 | reverse complement strand
GTCCGGGCGCAGCCCGGGGAACGGGCGAAGGGCGGGTAGGGGACCCAGCCCCGCGCAGCGGCACCACCGGCTCCCGCCCACCCCTCCACCCCTCCACCCGGCGCCGCCCGCCCAGGTCTGAGACGCTGGACCGGACGGCCCGAGGGGGCCGAGGGGGCCGCGGGGGCGGCCCGCCCCTCCCCGCCCGCCCGCGGCCGGCCACCGCCGAAATCCGGCCACCCCGCCCGGCCAGGGCCCCGGCCCCGCGATGGTAACGGCGGCATAACGGGTGGATAACGCCCGATTGCGCCCGGGTACAAACCACCCCATCCGCACCGGGCCGTCCGCCATGGTTCACCCCCCGTTCACCAAGCGCGGTCGACCGCTTCACCTGTTCTGCCTAATTTCGGTAGCGCAGGGTGCGAGCCGATCGGGAAAACGCGGCGCCGCACCACGGCAGCCCCGTAGTCCTCTTCGCACGCCGCCCCGATACAGAAAGCGGCCGGCGGCTCCTCGGAAGGAACACCCGAAAGTGAAGCTTCAGCGCAAGAACCGGCTTCGTGCCTCCGCCCTCGGGGCGCTCGTCGTGTCCGGCGCCCTGGTCCTCACGGCGTGCGGTTCGGACGACAACACGAAGACCGGTGCGGACGGCACCCCGAAGGCCTCGGCCCCGGCGCCCGGCGACGTCAAGTGCGACGGCGCCAAGGGCAAGCTCCTCGCCTCGGGCTCGTCCGCGCAGAAGAACGCGGTCGACCTGTGGGTGAAGAACTACATGGCCGCCTGCTCCGGCGTCGAGGTGAACTACAAGTCCTCCTCCTCCGGTGAGGGCATCGTCGCCTTCAACCAGGGCACCGTCGGCTTCGCCGGCTCGGACTCGGCGCTGAAGCCCGAGCAGGTCGAGGACTCGAAGAAGATCTGCACCGGCGGCCAGGGCATCAACCTGCCGATGGTCGGCGGCCCGATCGCCATCGGCTTCAACGTCTCCGGCGTGGACAAGCTGAACCTGGACGCGGCGACCCTCGCGAACATCTTCAACGACAAGATCAAGAAGTGGGACGACGAGGCGATCAAGAAGCTGAACCCCGGCGTCACGCTTCCCTCCACCGCCATCCAGGCCTTCCACCGCTCCGAGGACTCGGGCACCACCGAGAACCTGGGCAAGTACCTCAAGGCCGCCGCCCCCGACGCCTGGTCCTACGAGGCCGCGAAGAAGTGGCCGGCCCCCGGTGGCCAGGCCGCCTCCGGCTCCGCCGGTGTCGCCTCCCAGGTCAAGGCCGTCGACGGCGCGATCGGCTACTTCGAGCTCTCGTACGCCACCTCGCAGAACATCAAGACCGTCGACGTCAACACCGGCGCCGGCACCCCGGTCAAGGCCACCCCGGAGAACGCCTCCAAGGCCATCGCCGCCGCCAAGGTCGCCGGCACCGGCTCCGACCTGGCCCTGAAGCTCGACTACGCCACCAAGGCCGAGGGTGCCTACCCGATCGTCCTGGTGACCTACGAGGTCGTCTGCGACAAGGGCAACAAGGCCGAGACCCTCGGCACCGTGAAGTCCTTCCTGGAGTACACCGCCTCGGACGCGGGCCAGAAGGTCCTCACCGAGAACGGCTACGCGCCGATCCCGGCCGAGATCAACACCAAGGTCCGCGAAGTCATCAAGTCGCTGGCCTAGTCCCTCCCCGCCCGCCCGGGCCGATCCGCTGATCGGCCCGGGGCCCGGGCCTTTCCCCCTCCACCCGGGGGATATCCGGTGCACCGCCGCCAGGGGGCTCGCCCCCCACACAGACCGGAAAGACCATGGCTTCCACCACACCCACCCACATAGACGCGGCTCCGCCGGTCTCCCAGAGCGGAAGGTCCACCGGCCGCGCCGGTGACAAGATCTTCGCCGGGCTCTCCAAGGGCTCCGGCATCCTGCTCCTGGTGATCATGGCGTCGATCGCCGCCTTCCTCACCTACCGGGCCACCATCGCCCTGTCGAAGAACGAGGGGAACTTCCTCACCACCTTCGACTGGAACGCCTCGGCCAACCCCCCCGTCTTCGGCATCGCCGTCCTGCTCTTCGGCACCGTCGTCAGCTCGATCATCGCGATGGCCATCGCGGTCCCGATCGCCGTCGGCATCGCCCTGTTCATCTCGCACTACGCGCCGCGCAAGCTGGCCGCGCCCCTCGCCTACGTGGTCGACCTGCTGGCCGCCGTGCCGTCGATCATCTACGGCATCTGGGGCGCCCTCTTCCTGGTGCCGCAGCTGAACGGGCTGAACCTCTGGCTCGACGAGTACCTCGGCTGGACCTACGTCTTCGAGAAGACGCAGGTCGGCGTCGCCCGCTCGCTCTTCACCGTCGGCATCCTGCTCGCGATCATGATCCTGCCGATCGTGACCAGCGTCAGCCGCGAGGTCTTCCTCCAGGTCCCGCGCATGAACGAGGAGGCCGCCCTGGCCCTCGGCGCGACCCGCTGGGAGGTCATCCGGATGTCGGTGCTGCCCTTCGGCCGCTCCGGCGTCATCTCCGCCTCCATGCTCGGCCTCGGCCGCGCGCTCGGCGAGACCATGGCCGTGGCCACCGTCCTCTCCCCGAGCTTCCTCATCTCGCTGCACGTCCTGAACCCGGGTGGCGGCACCTTCGCGCAGAACATCGCCGCGAAGTTCGACGAGGCCAACGAGTTCGGCCGGGACGCGCTCATCGCCTCCGGTCTGGTCCTCTTCCTGCTCACCCTGCTGGTCAACGGCGCAGCCCGCCTGATCATCGCCCGTCGCAAGGACTTCTCGGGGGCGAACGCCTGATGAGCCACGCACTCCAGGACCAGCGCCCCGTCCGGGCCCGCAAGTCCTCCTCCCCCGCCGGCCTGACCCGCGGCGGCCTGCCCCGCTGGGCGCCGGCCGGCACCGCCGTCGCCTCCGCCGTGCTCGGCAGCGTCATCGGCCTCGTCTTCGACCTGCACAGCAAGGTCCAGTGGGGCCTGATCGCGGCCCTGCTGTTCGTCGCGATCACGTACACGTCCAGCGCGGTCGTCGAGAACCGCCGCCAGGCCAAGGACCGCGTCGCGACCTCCCTCGTCTGGGTCTGCTTCGTCCTCGCGGTCGTCCCGCTGCTCTCGCTGATGATCACCACCGTCAGCCGCGGCATCGAGGCCCTCGACGGGGACTTCCTGAGCCACTCCATGAACGGCGTGACCAGCTTCGAGGAAGGCGGCGGCGTCTACCACGCCCTCCTCGGCACCCTGGAGCAGGTCGCCCTCGCCACCCTGATCGCGGCGCCCATCGGCCTGCTGACCGCCGTCTACCTGGTCGAGTACGGCAAGGGCAAGCTCGCCAAGGCCGTCACCTTCTTCGTCGACGTGATGACCGGCATCCCCTCCATCGTCGCGGGCCTGTTCATCCTGACGACCTGGAACCTGATGCTCGGCTTCGGCCCCTCCGGCTTCGCCGGCGCGATGGCCCTGTCGATCCTGATGATGCCGGTCGTGGTCCGCTCCACCGAGGAGATGCTCAAGCTCGTCCCGAACGAGCTGCGCGAGGCCGCCCTGGCCCTCGGCGTGCCGAAGTGGCGCGTGATCCTCAAGGTCGTGCTCCCCACCGCCATCGGCGGCATCTCCACCGGCGTCATGCTGGCCGTGGCCCGCATCGCCGGCGAGACCGCGCCGATCATGCTGCTGGTCTTCGGCTCCCAGCTCATCAACGGCAACCCCTTCGAAGGCGCCCAGTCCTCGCTCCCCCTCTACATCTGGGAGCAGTACAAGGTCGGCAGTGAAGCCTCCTACGACCGGGCATGGGCCGCAGCGCTCGTCCTGATCGCCTTCGTCATGATCCTCAATCTGGTGGCCCGCGGCATAGCCCGCTGGAAGGCCCCGAAGACCGGTCGCTGACGCGACCGAATGAAAGCGAAGTGACCCCTCATGGCCAAGCGAATCGACGTCAGCGGCCTCTCCGCCTTCTACGGCACCCACAAGGCCATCGATGACATCTCGATGACCGTGGAACCCCGCTCCGTGACGGCCTTCATCGGCCCCTCCGGCTGCGGCAAGTCCACCTTCCTGCGCACCCTGAACCGCATGCACGAGGTCACCCCCGGCGGCCGCGTCGAGGGCAAGGTGCTGCTGGACGACGAGAACCTGTACGGCCCCGGCGTGGACCCGGTCGCGGTCCGCCGCACGGTCGGCATGGTCTTCCAGCGCCCGAACCCCTTCCCCACCATGTCGATCTTCGACAACGTGGCGGCGGGCCTGCGCCTGAACGGCAGCTACAAGAAGTCCGAGCTCACGGACATCGTGGAGCGGTCCCTGAAGGGCGCCAACCTCTGGAACGAGGTCAAGGACCGCCTGAACAAGCCCGGCTCCGGTCTCTCCGGCGGCCAGCAGCAGCGTCTGTGCATCGCCCGCGCCATCGCGGTCGAGCCGCAGGTCCTGCTGATGGACGAGCCCTGCTCCGCCCTCGACCCGATCTCCACCCTCGCCATCGAGGACCTGATCGGGGAGCTGAAGGAGCGCTTCACGATCGTCATCGTGACCCACAACATGCAGCAGGCGGCCCGCGTCTCCGACCGCACCGCCTTCTTCAACCTCGCCGCCGTCGGCCAGCCGGGCAAGCTGGTCGAGATCGACGACACGGACCGGATCTTCTCCAACCCGTCCGTCCAGGCGACCGAGGACTACATCTCGGGCCGCTTCGGCTGAACCGCCGAACCCCGCCTGAACGTCCTGCGGTGCTGCATGGCGGTGCCACCGCAGGGCGAAAGAAAAGGGCCGGCTCCCCCTGGGTGGGGGGAGCCGGCCCGCTTTCACGTCCGCGCTCAGACGAACGCCAGGTTCACGATCCAGAAGCTCACCGCTGCCACCAGGGCCGCCGCCGGCATGGTGATGAACCAGCCGAGGATGATGTTCTTGGCGACGCCCCAGCGGACCGCGTTCACCCGCTTCGTCGCGCCCACACCCATGATCGCCGAGGTGATCACGTGGGTGGTGGAGATCGGCGCGTGGAAGAGGAACGCCGAGCCGAACATGATCGAGGCACCGGTGGTCTCCGCCGCGAAGCCCTGCGGCGGGTCCAGCTCGATGATCTTGCGGCCGAGCGTGCGCATGATGCGCCAGCCGCCCGCGTACGTGCCCAGCGACAGCATCACGGCACAGGCGATCTTCACCCACACCGGGATCGGGTCGCCGGCATCCGACACGTCCGCGATGACCAGGGCCATCACCACGATGCCCATCGTCTTCTGGGCGTCCTGGAGGCCGTGGCCGAGCGCCATGCCCGCCGCCGAGACCGTCTGCGCGATGCGGAAGCCGCGCTTGGCCTTGTGCGGGTTGGCCCGCCGGAACATCCACAGGATGACGACCATCACCAGGTAGCCGACCACCAGGCCGACGACGGGCGAAACGAACATCGGGATGACGACCTTGTCGACCACGCCGGTCCAGATCACCTCGGTCCCGCCGGCCAGCGCCGCGCCCACCATGCCGCCGAACAGCGCGTGCGAGGAGGACGAGGGCAGCCCGAAGTACCAGGTGATCAGGTTCCAGACGATCGCGCCGATCAGGGCCGCGAACAGGATCCACATGCCCTTGTTGCCGTGCGGCGTCTCGATCAGGCCCTCACTGACCGTCTTGGCGACCCCGCTGCCGAGGAAGGCACCGGCCAGGTTCATCACGGCGGCCATCGCCAGCGCCGCCCGCGGGGTCAGGGCCCGCGTCGAGACGGAGGTCGCGATGGCGTTCGCGGAGTCGTGGAAGCCGTTCGTATACGTGAAGCCGAGCGCGACACCGATGGTCACGACCAGCGCAAAGGTGTCCACGAGGTTCAGGACTCCTTGACGGCGATGGTCTCCACCGTGTTCGCGACGTGCTCGAACGCGTCGGCGGCCTCTTCGAGGACGTCGACGACCTGCTTGAGCTTCAGCACCTCGATGGCGTCGTACTTGCCGTTGAAGAGCTGGGCGAGCAGCTTGCGGTGGATCTGGTCGGCCTGGTTCTCGAGCCGGTTGACCTCGATCCAGTACTCGGTGAGGTTCTCCATCGTCCGCAGGTGCGGCATCGCCTCGGCGGTCAGCTCGGCCGCCCGCGCCAGCACCTCGATCTGCTGCTCGACGCCCTTCGGCAGTTCCTCGATGTTGTAGAGGACGACCAGGTCGACCGCTTCCTCCATGAAGTCCATGATGTCGTCGAGCGACGAGGCGAGGCTGTAGATGTCCTCGCGGTCGAACGGCGTGATGAAGGAGGAGTTCAGCTGGTGGAAGATCGCGTGCGTCGCGTCGTCCCCCGCGTGCTCCGCCGCCCGCATCCGCTCCGCGATCTCGGCCCGGGCGGAAGGATCCGCTCCGAGCAGTTCCATCAGGAGCTTGGAGCCCGTGACGATGTTGTCCGCGGATGCGGCGAACATGTCGTAGAAGCTCGTCTCCCTGGGGGTCAGACGAAATCGCACGTGAGGTCCTCGGGGTGCATTGGATTCGGTCAGGCTGATGCTAGGCGCATCCCCCGGCCACGGCTAACCGGCCGTTCCCCAGTGTCCTCCATCAGGCAGAGTGGGCGTTACGGACCCCTGTCCCCCCGGCCTGGGCGAAGTACCCTATACCCATGAGGGGTATAACCCCTCTTTCCGGACCACGGGAGGACCGATGACCACCATCGAGGCGGAAGGCTCCGGAGCCGTCCACGGCTACCACCACCAGAAGGACGAGCACCTCAAGCGGCTGCGCCGGATCGAGGGCCAGATCCGTGGGCTCCAGCGCCTCGTGGACGAGGACGTGTACTGCATCGACATACTCACGCAGGTTTCGGCCAGTACGAAGGCCCTCCAGTCCTTCGCCCTCCAGCTGCTGGAGGAGCACCTGCGCCACTGCGTCGCGGACGCCGCGGTCAAGGGCGGCACCGAGATCGACGCGAAGGTGGAGGAGGCCACGAAGGCCATCGCCCGCCTGCTGCGCAGCTGACGACCGGACCCGCCGTCGGCACCCCCCGGACGCGGTCCGGGGGCATGGTCCCCGCGGATTACGGGCAGACGCTCATCAGCACTTCGTCGATCCGGTCCTGGCTCAGCCGCTCCTCGGCCGCCGTCGAGGCCGCGATGATCAGCTCACCGCACAGCTCGATCTCGGCGAGCGCCACGTGGTCCTGCACCGTCATGCCGCCTGCGGGAGTCACGCGTGTCACCTCTCTCTGCCGTCCTCGCCCGTCGGCGCTCGGCATCCCAGCCTAGGGAGCGGGCCCCGCGCCGCGCATGACACGGATGGACCATTTCCGGATAGCGGGGCCATGGCCCGGAGGCACCGCTTCACCCGGCCCGGTCGGCTACTCGGCGATCTTCCCGGCGTAAATGTCCCCGCTTGGGGGCAATACGACGGTCACCGGGGTCCCGAACCCGTAGAGCAGCGTGGTCGAGGAGACATCGATCACGCCATTCTTGACGTAGGTGAAGCGGTGCACGACCTTGCGCAGCCGCCCCTCCTCGTCGAGGTAGACCTCGAACGGGACGCTGTCCTTGCTGAACCCTTTCGCCGCCGCCTCCAGGGCCCCCTTGACACCGGGCGACGCGCTCCGGGCGGCCCGCGCGATGTCCGTCGTCCCCTTGTAGTGGTGCACCTTGGTGCCGGACAGGTCGCTCTCGCCGACGTACGTCACCTCCTGCGCGCCCCGCAGCAGCTCGGCCGCGGCCACCGGATCGGTGGCGCCGCCGGTGACGAGGTTCCCGTCGGAGAGGGTGGTGGTGTCCAGCCGGACCCACTTGTCGTCGGGGACGCCGGCGCCGCGGTTCTTCATGTAGAGCGCGCCGGGGACGAGCAGCTCGGTGATGGGCCGGTGCTCGGGCTCCCCCTTCACGTCGGCGGGGAGCATCACCAGCAGCTGGCCCATCCGCTTGCGGAAGTCGACCCCGCCCTCGCCCCGGATGGTGACCCGGGTCCCGCCGGTCGCCATCTCCATCGCCGTACGGGTCCGCGCGCTCCCGGCGGCGGTCAGCGCGTCGGCGGCGCCGCGGACCACGGCGGTCGGGTCGCCCGGCGGCCGCTCGTCGCGGACGCCCTCCACGCTCCCGGCGCCCTTCGCGGCGCCTCCGCCCGGCCCGCCGCCGCCGTCGGTGCCCGTGCCGCTCGCCGCTCCGCACGCGCTGAGCGCCGCGACGGCGACCGCCGCACAGACGGCGAGCACCGCCTCACCCGCACGCCTTCTCCGCCGCCTGTGCTGGTGCACCACCATCGCCTGCCAACCCCCAACGCGTGACCGCTGTTTGCCCGAGGCCCCCACCCGCTCCGGTTAACGAGGTCCGGGGTTTCCCGTAACGGGCGGCCGAGTTCCGGGGGCCGTACCGGACGCGGCCGGACCCGGGTACCGTGGAGGGGTGGAACCGCACACCAAGGCGACTCCGGTCGCTCCGTTTACCGCTGTGCCCCTTCCGGGAGACCACGCGGAACCGGCTCAGCCGCCCGTCGGCCACTCCACCAGCACCGCGGAACGCGGCTCGTTCTGCCTGGCCGTGTGCAGCTGCGGCTGGACGGGTCCGGCCCGCCGCTCCCGCGACCTGGCCCGCAGGGACGCCACCAGACACACCGCGGCCTAGCCCCCGTCGTCCTCCCCTCCCGCCGTCCTCCCCTTCCTCCGTTCGGACTTCCCGGCTGGCCGGGGGCCCCGGGAGCGGTTGCGCTGGTTCCATGCCAGGTACCGCACGCTCCCTCGCCGCCCTCCTGTGGGCGCTGCTGCTCGCGCTCACCCCGGCCGCGGCGGCCTGGGCCCGCCCGGTGGGCACGGCGGACGGGCCGGCCGACGTGGCGCTGGCCATCGGGGTCACCACCGCCGCGGCCGTGGCGACCGGGCTGTGGCTGCGCTCCCGCTACCGCCGCGACGGCACGGAGGCGGAGCATCCGGGCGGGCGCGGCGAGGGCGGCGACCCGTGACCCCGCGCTTCCGGCCGACGGCGGTACGACTGTGCTTCGGCGCGGCGGGGCTGTGCCTGCTGGTGGCGCTCCTGCTGGCGATCCTGAACCCGTAGGGGCCCCGCTACGCCGCGAGGTCGCTCTCGGCGGGCCGCTGCGGCAGCTCGACGGGGCGGGCCACCACGCGCTCCCGGGCGCGTACGAGCACCCCGCACCGCGGCGACCGGGCGACGGCCCTGACCACCGGGGCGAGCGCCGCCATGGCGAGCGGGGCGAGGAGCAGGACGACGGCGGTGCCGAGCGCGAAGCCCCCGATGACGTCGGTCGGGTAGTGCACGCCGAGGTACACCCGGCACAGCCCCTCGGCGAGCGCGAGGCCGATCCCGACGAGCCCGAGCCGGCGGTTGACGAGGAACACCCCGACGCCGAGGGCCATGGCGAGGGTGGCGTGGTCGCTGACGAAGGAGAACCCGGAGCCGGGCGCGCCCGCGCCGCCGAGCACTTCGAGGCCGTCGTGCTGGAGGAACGGCCGCGGCCGGGCGACGAATCCGCGCAGCGGCACGTTCACGAGGAGGGCGACACCGGCGGCGAGCGGGGCCCACACGAGCGCGGCGAAGGACTCGGCGGCGGTCGCCTCGTCCTGCCGCCTGGCTCCGCGCCAGCACCACAGCACGAGCAGGACCATGGCCAGCGGCAGTCCGTACGATCCGGCGAAGGTCACCGCCCGGTCGAACCAGCCCGGGGCGTGCCGGGAGAGGGCGTTGATCCCGTACAGCAGGCTGACATCGACGTTCGGCCCACCGGTCGTGAGTCCAGCCATGCGCCACGGCCCCTTGCCTGCCTAGGTCCCCTGCGGGCGCACGACGGTGTGCGCCCCCTTCAGCCCCCCAGCCGATCGATCCCCCGTGTTCATGGAACGCCCGTTCTGCCTGGGACGTTCCACTCTCCACCGAATGATCACTCCAACGTTATCCAAGAGAGACTCATCCCCGCAGCTCAGGGCCTGCGCTTCACAGAGAGTCGCTAGGGCTTGGGAGTTGCTCCCGACCGCTCCGGAAGGGCCGCAGCGCCGTCCTTGGTCACCCGGGTCGCCCCGAAGTAGTCGGGCGTGTCGATCTTGTCGAAGCGGATGACCGCGCCGGTGAACGGGGCGTTGATCATGTAACCGCCACCCACGTACAGCCCGACGTGCCGGATCTCCCGAGAGTTCGTCAGATCGTCGGAGAAGAACACCAGATCACCGGGGAGCAGTTCCCCGCGCGAGGGGTGCGACCCGGCGTTGTACTGGTCGTTGGCCACGCGCGGCAGCTCGATGCCCACGCTCTCGTACGCCGCCTTGGTCAGCCCGGAACAGTCGAACCGCCCGTTGTCCGCGGCCGTCCCGTCCCCACCCCACAGGTACGGGGTCCCGAGCTGCTTCTGCGCGAAGTACACGGCCCCCGCCGCCTGCTGGGCCGGGGCGACCCGGCCGACGGGGCGCGCGAAGCTCTTCTCCAGGGAGCGGATGGCCTTCACGTACCCCTGGGTCTCGCTGATCGGCGGCACGCCCCCGGCCTTGATGACGCGGTAGGGACCGGCGTTGTAGGCGGCGAGCATATTGTCCGACCGATCGCCGGGCACCTGCGCGACGTCCTTGGCCAGTTGGCAGTCGTATGTGGCCGCCGACGGGATCGCGTCCTTGGGATCCCAGATGTCCCGGTCCCCGTCACCGTCGCCGTCGACCCCGTACGTGGCCCACGTCTCCGGGATGAACTGGGCGATGCCCCGCGCGTCGGCATGGCTGAGCGCGTCGGGCTTCCAGTTGCTCTCGGTGTACAACTGCGCCGCGAGCAGCGCAGGATTGAGCGCGGGGCAAAGGTTTCCCCACCTCTCCACCAGCGGCTGGTACACCGCCGGCACCGCACCCTTCACCAGCCCGACCGCGCCCTGTCTGGCGCCGTTCGCGATGCCCGCCGCCGCCGAATAGGTGCCGACGACCAGCAGCGCGACGAAGGTCAGGCACACGCCGATCCCGATCCCGCTTGCCACCCAGAACTTGCGCACCCGTCAACACTGCCTCATGCCGCGTCGCCTGACAGTGCATTCGCCGGTCTGTCCGCGCACTATTTCACCGGAAAGCCGGTGCAGTAGACGCTGCTGTACTCCTTGACCCCGCGGACCCGGTAGATCAGCACCGTCCAGTCCCCCGGGTCGTTGGCGGTGGGGATGCCGGGGAACTTCTTGCGCGTCCCCGCGTTGTCGACGAGTTCGGTGGCGAAGTCGTCCGGGTACGTGAGCTCCACGGTGCCGCCGGCCGCGACCTGGAGGTCGACCGGCTTGCTGGTGTACCCGATGCTGTGGTTGTAGTCGCGGACGGACTCGAAGGGCCGCTGGCTGCTCTCGTCGATCTCGTGCGGGGGCTTCACCCCGACGGAGACCGCGTAGGGGCCCTGCTCCGTGTTGTGCCCCTTCAGGAACAGCGTGATCTTCACCTTGCCCGTCACCGTCTGCGCCTTCGGGTCGTCGGCATCGACGGCGGACGCCAGCAGGAACTCCGCCCGCTCCTCGTTGGGCAGGTTGCAGGCCCCCGTGGTGCTGCTCCACAGGTCCCGCGACACCTTGTTCGGCTCGATGTGGTCGGGCACCGCACCCGCACCGCCGCTCGGCGCGGACGCGGACGCGGCCGGCGCGGACCCGGACGGCGCCGAGGGGGCCGGCTGAGAGGGGCTCCCGTTCCCGGCCGGGGTGGTCTGCCCGCTCGGCGGGGCGGCCGCCCGGCGCTCGCCGCCCTCCTCGTCCCCGCCCTGGGTCAGCAGGTACCCGCCCGTGACCAGGCCGCCCGCCACCAGGCCCGCGACGGCCGCCACCGCCCAGCGCGGAGCCTTCCGCGCACCCGTCGCGGCCGGAGCCGTCGCCGGAGCCGCCGGCGGCGCGTACGTCGGCACGTAGCCGGCCTGCACCGCGGCGAGCCCCGGACCGATCGTCGACGGCAGCCCCGGCACCTGCGCCGCCCCGCCGCCGGCCGCCGTGAGCGCCGCGTACACCGGGTCGTCGACCAGCGCCGCGTCCACCCCGCAGCGGCGGATGACCTCGGCGAGCGCGGGCCGTCCGGCCGGATCGGTGGTCACGCAGGCCCGGATCAGGGCGGCGAGTTCCGGCTCCACGCCCTCGACGTCGATCTCGCCGTGCACCGCGCGGAAGTTCACCGCCGTCGGCTCCCCGATGCCGTACGGGGCCCGCCCCGTGGCCGCGTACGCCATCGTGGCGCCCAGGGCGAAGACGTCCGCCGCGGCCGCCACCTCGCCGCGCAGCAGCACCTCGGGGGCCGTGTAGCCGGGGGTGCCCGGGGCGGTCCCGGCCTGCGTCAGGGCCGTCTCGGCCACGCCCTTGGCGATGCCGAAGTCGATGAGCTGCGGGCCCTGCGCGCCGAGGATGACGTTCTGCGGCTTGAGGTCGCGATGGGTGACCCCGTACGCGTGCACGCTCGCCAGGCCCTCCGCCAGCGCCGCGAACAGCCTGCGGCAGGAGGCGGCCGGCAGGGCCCCGTACCCGCCCACCGCATGACTGAGCGTCGGCCCCGCCACGTACTCGGTGGCCAGCCAGTACGGCGGGGCCGCCAGCGAGGCGTCGATCAGGTTCGCGGTGTAGGCGGAGCGGACCGCGCGGACCGTCTCGGCCTCCCGACGGAACCGTGCCAGGGCCTCCGGATGCCCGGTGATCTCTTCCTTGATCACCTTGATGGCCACCAGGCGGCCGCCCGGCGACCGCCCGAGGTACACCTGCCCCATGCCCCCGGCCCCCAGCCGGGCCAGCAGCGTCTGCGCGCCGATGTGGGCGGGGTCGGTCTCTCTCAGGGCCTCCATTCGGACGAGGGTGCCACACCGACTTCCCTGGCCGGAAAGGGGGTTGTCCTCAGCGCTCGGCCACGTACAGGCTCTGCGCCCCGCGCCCGATCGGCCCCTTCTCGTCGTGCAGGCGGGAGTCCGCGAGGCCGATCCCGGCCGCGTCCACGCTCGTACGGGCCTCCACGCACACCCACTCGCCGACCGGGTGGCGGTGCAGGTGGACGGTGAGGTCGCCGTTGACGAAGACGAACCGGCCGAAGTCCATCACCGCGCTGATCCCGTTCCCCGAGTCGGCCGCCACCAGCACCCGGTCCAGCGGCCGGACCTCCTCCCCCGCCACGAGCGGCACCCGCATCCGCATCCAGCAGGTGCCCGGCCCCGGCTCGACGAAGGCGCCCTCCGTGAACCGGGTCTCCATCGAGGAGTGGTAGCCCGTCTCCCACGGCACGGGGAAGAACGGCGTCACCCCCACCTCCCCCGGCGGCGGCAGCAGCTCCCCCGGGACCACCGCCGGCACCGGCTCCGCGGCCACCCGGATCCGCAGCGCCCGCGCCAGCATCACCGGCGCCCCGCCCACCGGGGCCAGCGCCGCCTCGACCACCTCGGTGCCGCGCCCGGAGCGCAGCACCGAGGTGGTCACCTCCAGCTCCCCGATCGGCACCGGGCGCAGGATCTCGTACGTGATGCGGGCGATCCGCATGTCCTCCCGCGCCCCCGGCCGCTCCTCGACGGCCCGCCCGAGCAGGGCGGCCGGCGGGCCGGCGTGCTGGGAGCCCGGGTCCCACGGCCCGCGCGTCGCCTCAGTGGCCAGGAAGCGGCCTTCGCCGAGCCGCTCGTAGAACCCGTCTTCAGCATCCATGCCGCCGCACGCTACCCACAGGTAACCCGGGGCACCAGACCCTCCGTACCCTCCCGCGCCTCAGCGCGCGAAGCCCAGCCCCACCCCCAGGCCCACCAGCACCGAACCGATCGCCCGGTTCAGCGCCTTCTGCGCCTTCAGCATCCGCTCCCGCAGCCGCGCGTTGGAGAAGAACAGCGCCACCGCCCCGAACCACACCAGGTGCGCCGCGGCCATGAACAGCCCGTACCCCGCCTGCTGCCACCCGGACGTGCCCGGGTCGACCACCTGCGTGAACGTCGACACCACGAACAGCGTCGTCTTCGGATTCAGCACGTTGGTCAGGAACCCCGACCGCAGCGCGCCCACCCGCGTCAGCCCCGGCCCCGCCTCCAGGTCCACCGTCAGCTCCGCCCGCGCCCGGAACGTACGGATCCCGATCCACACCAGGTACGCCGCGCCCGCCAGCTTGATCGCCGTGAACAACGCGGTCGACGAGGCGATCAGCAGCCCCACCCCGAGCATCGTGTACGACACGTGCACCAGCACCCCGGCCGCGACCCCCGCCGCCGCGAACAACCCCGTGGGCCGCCCGTACAGATAACTGTTCCTGACCACCATCGCGAAGTCCGCACCCGGACTGATCACGGCGAGCAGGGTAATGACGGCAACTGCGATCACTTCTGTCATGAACGCGATGCTCCCCGCCCCCTCCGCGCGGATCAAGGGACTCCGGAGACAATGAAGAGGTGTCCACCACCGCACTGCCCCTCCTCCAGGCCGACTGCTCGAACTGCTTCGCCCTGTGCTGCGTCGCCCTGCCCTTCGCCAAGTCCGCCGACTTCGCCGTGAACAAAGCCGCCGGCACCCCCTGCAAGAACCTCGCGCAGGACTTCCGCTGCGGCATCCACACCCGGCTGCGCAACCAGGGCTTCCAGGGCTGCACCGTCTTCGACTGCTTCGGCGCGGGACAGCAGGTCTCCCAGGTCACCTTCGAGGGCCGCGACTGGCGCACCCACCCCGAGACCCGCTCGGCGATGTTCGAGGCCTTCCCGGTCATGCGGCAGCTGCACGAGCTCCTCTTCTACACCGCCGAGGCGCTCACCCGCCCCGCGGCCGCCCCCGTCCACCCGGCCCTGCGCACCGCCCTCGCCAAGACCGAGGCCCTCACCCGCGCCGACGCCGCCACCCTCACCGCCCTCGACGTCCCGGCCCTGCGCCAGGAGATCAACACCCTGCTCCTCGAGACGAGCGAGCTGGTCCGCGCCAAGACCCCCGGCCGCAAGAAGAACCACCGCGGCGCCGACCTGATGGGCGCCCGCCTCTCCGGCGCCGACCTGCGCGGAGCCAACCTCCGCGGCGCCTACCTGATCGCCGCCGACCTCAGCCGCGCCGACCTGCGCGGAGCCGACCTCATCGGCGCGGACTTCCGCGACGCCGACCTGCGCGGAGCCGACCTGCGCGACGCCCTCTTCCTCACCCAGGCCCAGGTCAACGCCGCCCGGGGCACCGCCGACACCCGCATCCCCGCGCACCTCACCCGCCCCGCGCACTGGGCCGCGTAACTCCCCGCACCGGCACGGACGGGCCCCACCCCGGCGCCCGCCCGACGCCCATGCGCCCCGCACGCCTCCGTACGCTCCCCCACCGCCCCGGCCTCCCCCCATTAGCCCGAACGGCCGCCCCTCACACGGCCCCGCGCACGCCGGGCCGACAATCATTGCCCGGGGTCACCCCCCGTGATACACAGAGTGACCTGCTCAGGGTGCGCATACGGGGCGCGGGCCGAGAGAACGGGTAAAGAGACCGGCCAAGTCGGCGACGGCTCGGGTTTCATCAGCGAAGATAGTGCGTGACCCATGCCGTCGGGCACGGGCTACCGGAACTACCCATACAGGGGCGGTGAGTTACATGATCCTGGCAGCCGAAAAGGGCGACATCACCACCATCATCGGCGGAATCGCCCCGAACTGGGGGCCGTTCGGCAGTCTCGGCAACGAAGCGAAGGTCATGATCGAGGTGGTCATGGCCGTGGCGATCCTCCTGTGCCTCGGCATCGCCATCTGGGGCGCCGCCAAGCAGCGCATCGGCGCGACGGCCCTGCGCGACACCTTCAGCGCGGAACAGGGCAAGGGCCTGATCGTGGCCGGCCTCACCGGAGTCTTCATCATCGGCTCCCTCGGCACCCTCTTCACGATCGTCTACGGGATGGCCGTCTAGCCGGACCGCAGCACCCGGCCGCACCCTGATGAGGAATCACCACACCGCGCCTGAGCGGGAACGAGCGCTACCGTCGAACGACGCGGAGGGGCGGACACGCAATGAGCAACGACGACCAGTACGACGGGGTCGGCGGCACGGGCCAGACCCGCACCCGCCTCCCGGACCCCCCGTCCGACGGGTACGGCGGCCCGCGCCGCACCCCCCGCTCCTCCCGCGGCCTGATCACGGTGGTCGGGGTGGTCGTCCTGCTCATCGCCGCCATCGCCTTCGCGAACCGCTCGGGCGACACCCCGGACACCACCACGGCGGACAAGGCCCCGGACACCACCTCGACGGCCCCCACGGGCACCACCCCGGTCACCACCAAAACCGCCGGCATCCCCAAGGGCTTCGCCCACGACGAACAGGGCGCCCAGTCGGCGGCCGCGAACTACGCGGTCGCGCTGGGGTCGGACGGCATGCTCAAGAAGGACGTGCGGCACGCCCTCGTCGACGCCGTCTACACCCCCGAGGCGGCCGCACAGCGCAAGGGCGCGCAGGACGCCGCGTACAGCCCCGCCTTCCTCGCCACCCTCGGCCTCGACGCGAACGGCAACGCCCCGCAGGGCAGCACCTTCGTGACCCGCGCCGTACCCGTCGGCACCCGCGTCGAGAGCTACGGCCCCGCCACCGCGAAGGTCGCCGTCTGGTACACGGGCCTGGTCGGGATGTCGGGCGCCAAGTCCACCACCCCGGTCCGCACCACCTGGAAGACCTGGACGTTCGAACTGACCTGGGCCGGGGACGGCTGGAAGGTCACCTCCGACAGCCAGCAGGACGGCCCCGCCCCCGTACCCGGCGACGTCGCCGCCTCCACGTCCGACGACATCAGCAAGGCCGTCCAGGAGTTCGGAGGGTTCACCTATGCCCGGTAGCCGCCGCCCCGACAGCGCCACGAGGACCGGCCGGGGCCTGCGCACCGCGGGCGCCCGCACCGCCGCCGCCCTGGTCTCCCTGCAGACGGCCCTGGTCCTGCTGTCCGCCCGGGCCTACGCCGCCCCCAGCCCGAACCCCACCCCGTCGGGCACGCCCTCCGGCACTCCCTCGGGCACGCCTTCCGGCACCCCGTCACCCTCCAAGTGCGAAGGGGTCATCGGCCCGCTCAAGGAGGACTGCGAGCGCCAGGCGGGCAACGCTCCCGGCAGCACGCCCAACACCGGCCTCTCCCCGGACAGCCCGGCCGACGCCATCAACCCCCTGGCCTCCCTGGCCAAGGGCTGCGCCGAAGCCGCCGCCTGGATCGTAGGCAAGCTCAGCGAAGCCGTGAAGTCCACCGCCAACGTCGACTTCACCAACCCCGCCTTCCTCCAGCAGTACGCCGTCGTCTTCGCCGCCTCCACCGTCCTGACCCTCGTCCTGTGGCTGCTGGCCGTCGCCAAGCGCGCCATCCGCGGCGTCCCCCTCAGCACCGCCCTCTCCGAGGCCATCGGCTTCCTCTGGCTGACCGTCCTCGCCTCCGCCTTCACCCCGCTGATCCTCTACACCGTCGTCTCCGCCACCGACGGCATCACCGAGGTCATCGCCTCCGCCACCGGCAGCCAGACCGACGTCTTCTTCGGCTCCTTCTCCGAAGCCCTCAAGAAGGGCGAGGACATCGGCGGCGGCCCGATCATGCTGATCGTCGTCGCCCTCGTCACCGTCCTCGCCGCCGGCGTCCTCTGGCTGGAGCTCGTCATCCGCGCCGCCCTGCTCTACGTCGGCGCCCTCCTCGGCACCGTCGTCTACGCCGGACTCGTCGACCGCAACATGTGGGGCCACGTCCGCCGCTGGGCCGGCATCATGATCGCCGTCATCCTCGTCAAGCCGGTCATCGTGATCGTCCTCGGCCTCGCCGGCGCCCTCGCCGGCGACAAGGGCCCCAACGCCTTCTCCGCCGTCGTCTCCGGCCTCGCCATCATCCTCCTGGCGATCTTCGCCTCCGCGATGATCTACCGCTTCGTCCCCGGCTTCGGCGACGAGATCGCCTCCGCCCGCTCCAACCGCAAGCAGGCCACCGACGGCGCCCAGGCCGCCGCCGTCATCAGCTCCCCGGCCTCCCTCGTCTCCCAGGGCATCAAGACCCACAGCAGCCGCGGCGGCGCCCACCGCGCGAGCGGCGGCTCCGGCGGCGGCGACGCCAACCAGATCTCCGGAGGCATGGCCGCCCACAGCAGCCGCCGCTCCGGCAGCGGGACCGGCGGCGGAAGCGTCCCCTCCGCCGCGCCCCCGCCCCGCACTGGCTCGAGTACGAGGAACACAGGAGGTGACGGGCGTTGACGACCCAGTCCCACCAGCTCCACCCGGTCGCGCCCCGCCGCACGTATCTCATCGGCCGGGCCCGGCCGAACGCGATCGTCGGCAAGAACCGCGAAACCGGCGAAATCGCACTGATCATCACCGGCGCCTTCTTCGGCATGATGAGCGGCCTGCTCGTCCCCGACCTCACCCTCCGCATCGTGAGCCTCGTCGGCTTCCCGCTGCTCGCCCTCGCCGCCGTCTACGTCCCCTACAAGGGCCGCACCTTCTACCGGTGGTTCGAGATCAGCCGCAGCTACAAGCGCACCCTCCGCCGCGGCACCACCTACCGCTCCGGCGCCGTCGAAGCCGGCACCCGCGCCGCCGACGGCCGCGAGGTCGAGGTCGGCCCGCCCCCCGGCATCGGCCGCATCAACTGGCTCGCCGCCCCCTTCGGCCCCGACGAGATCGCCGTCCTCCTGCACGCCGACCGCAGAACCGTCACGGCCGCCATCGAGATCGAGGGCCCCGGCGTCGGCCTGCGCGACAGCGAGGACCAGGAAGCCCTCGTCGACCGCTTCGGCACCCTCCTCAAGCACGTCGCCAACGGCGACGGCTTCGTCACCCGCCTCCAGATGCTCGCCCGCACCCTCCCCGCCGACCCCGACGCACACGCCAAGGACGTCGCCCAGCGCGGAGACACCACGGCCCCCACCTGGCTGCGCGACTCCTACGACCAGCTCCAGTCGATGGTCTCCACCTCCTCGGAGCAGCACCGCGCCTACCTCGTCGCCTGCATGCACTACACCCGCGAACTCGCCGCCGAGGCCAACACCATCGCCCGCGCCGGCAGCACCAAGGGCCGCAAGCTCGACCGCGACGCCGGCCTCGCCATCGTCATGGCCCGCGAGCTCACCGACATCTGCGCCCGCCTCGCCGAAGCCGACATCCGCGTCCGCCAGCCCCTCGGCCAGGGACGCCTGTCCTCCCTCGTGCACTCCATGTACGATCCGGACCACCCCATCGACCACATCCAGGCCATGACCAAGCGCAACGCCTGGCCCGCAGAGCTCGACGCCGTGGAGCCCACCTACCTCCAGGCCAAGACCCGCGAATCCTCCACCCGAGCCCCCTGGTGCCACGCCACCGCCTGGGTGAAGGAATGGCCGATGACCCCGGTCGGCGTGAACTTCCTCGCCCCCCTCCTCGTCCACACCCCGGACGTCATCCGCACCGTCGCCGTCACCATGGACCTCGAACCCACCGAGATCGCCATCGAGCGCATGCTCACCGAGAAGACCAACGACGAGGCCGACGCCTCCCGCGCCGCCAAGATGAACCGCACCGTCGACCCCCGCGACATCGCCGCCCACGGCCGCCTCGACCAGAGGGGTGAAGATCTCGCCAGCGGCGCTGCCGGAGTCAACCTCGTCGGGTACATCACGGTGTCCTCGCGTTCACCCGAAGCCCTCGCCCGCGACAAGCGCACCATCCGCGCCTCCGCCGGCAAGTCCTACCTGAAGCTCGAATGGTGCGACCGCGAGCACCACCGCGCCTTCGTCAACACCTTGCCGTTCGCCACCGGCATCCGACGCTAGCTGGAGGGACCAGCCGCCATGCGAGATCCCATGTCCGCGCTGACGGACGCCTTCACCAGCTTCCTCTTCGGCAAGGTCGAGACCACCCGCCTGCCCGTACGCACCTCCACCGGCCAGGCCCAGGCCGTCTACCTGCCCACCGCGGCCCCCGGCCTCGGCGACTCCGGCGTGATCATCGGCCGCGAGGTGTACAGCGGCAAGGGCTACATCTACGACCCCTTCCAGCTCTACGGACAGCAGCTCCCGGCCCCCCACTGGCTGGTCCTCGGCGAATCCGGAAACGGAAAGTCAGCGCTCGAAAAGACCTACGTCCTGCGCCAGCTCCGCTTCCGCGACCGTCAGGTCGTCGTCCTCGACGCCCAGGGCGAGGACGGCGTCGGCGAGTGGAACCTCATCGCCCAGCAGCTGGGGATAACCCCCATCCGCCTGGACCCCATCGCCGCCAACGACGACGGGATCCGCCTCAACCCCCTCGACCCGGCGATCACCACGACCGGACAGCTCGCGCTGCTCCGCACCATCATCGAAGTCGCCATGGGCCACGGCCTCGACGAACGCTCCGGCTTCGCCCTCAAGGTCGCCCACGCCTACGTCGTCGACACCATCACGGACCGCCAGCCCGTCCTCACCGACATCGTCGAACAGCTGCGCCACCCCGAAGCCGAATCCGCCCAGGCCATGAACGTCGACATAGACGACGTCCGGGCCTGGGGCCTCGACGTCGCGCTCGTCCTCGACCGCCTCGTCGACGGCGACCTCCGCGGCATGTTCGACGGCCCCACGACCGTCGGCATCGACCTCGACGCCCCGCTGATCGTCTTCGACCTCTCCCACATCGACCGCAACTCCATCGCCATGCCCATCCTCATGGCGATCGTCGGCGTGTGGCTGGAACACACCTGGATCCGGCCGGACCGCAAGAAGCGCATCTTCCTCGTCGAAGAGGCCTGGCACATCATCAACAGCCCCTTCGTCGCCCAGCTCTTCCAGCGCCTCCTGAAGTTCGGCCGACGCCTCGGCCTGTCCTTCGTCGCCGTCGTCCACCACCTCTCCGACGTCGTCGACGGCGCCGCGGCACGCGAGGCCGCCGCCATCCTCAAAATGGCCTCCACCCGCACCATCTACGCCCAGAAGGCCGACGAGGCCCGCGCCACGGGCCGCGTACTCGGCCTCCCGCGCTGGGCCGTCGAAATCATCCCGACCCTCACCCCCGGCATCGCCGTCTGGGACGTCAACGGCAACGTCCAGGTCGTCAAACACCTGATCACCGAGACCGAACGCCCCCTCGTCTACACCGACCGCGCGATGACGGAGTCCTCCACCCCCCAGCAGCTCCCCGACGACCTGCTGGCCGCCGAACTCGAAGCGGAGGAACGAGCCCTGTACATCGAGCGCCAGCGGGGCTCCGGCCCCGGATCAGCGACCACGGTGGCCTGAGCATGCCCGACGCGAGACGTACGGAGCCCCCCGCGCGAGCCGGCGGCGTCCCCGACGGGGTACTCGTCGGCCTCCTGGCCTTCCTCCTCGGCCTCGCCGTCCTCGTCTGGTCGGCCACCGGCCTCGCGGCCCTCTTCACCAAGGGCGCCTGGCCGGCCACCGTCACCTTCACCCGCACCCCGGGGGCCGTCCGCGCCCTGATAACGCAACCCCACGACATCCCCGGCGCCTGGCCCGACACGGACCCGGCGGCGCTCTCCGGGTGGGGCCTGTTCTGGGGCCTGTTCATCAGCCAGCTCCTGGTCATGCTGGTCCTGACGATCTTCACGCTGGGCGTCGTGGCCCGCACGAAGGCCCGCCGCACACGGCACCGGCGCCCGGCCGAAGCCGGTCCTGAACCGGAACCCGAACTGGCACCGGCACCGGCACCGGCCCGTCCCCGGACGCAGCCGCCCACCCGCCCGGCGGCACCGACCCCCGCCTCCGCGCCCCCCGCCGACGGGACCCCGGCCGGCGACCGGGCCCCGCTCCACAGCCCGTCACACCCCCCGTCGCCCGCCCCGGCAGCGGCGGCCGCGCACGCCCCGGTGTCCGCACCGGCACCGGCCCCGGTCCCCACGCACGCCCCCGCCCGTCCGGCCCCCGCAGCCGTACCCGCGCCGGCCGCCGCCCCGCGCCGCAGGCCGAGCCCCGCCCGGTACAGCTCGCTCGGCGACACCCCCGCCCCGGCCAAGGACGCCTACCGCTACGGCTTCGGCTACGCCCCGGCCGGCACCCCGGCGGCCCCCCGCCTCGTCTACGGCGACCCGGCCGAACGCCGCCGCCTCGCCGCCCAGGCCCTCGCGGCCGCGGAGGGCGCCGCCCTGGTGGTCACCTCGTCCCCCGCCCTCTGGCAGGAGACCAAGGACGCCCGCGCGAAACTCGGCCCGGTCCTGCTCTACGACCCCTCGCACCTGTGCGACACCCCGGCCCGCATGCACTGGAACCCCGCCGACGGCTGCGCCGACCGGGACACCGCCGCCGCCCGGGCGGTCGCCCTGCTGGCCCCGGTACGCCCCCAGGCCCGCCTGGACAGCGCCCTCGCCGACACCGCCGAAACCCTCCTGCGCAGCTGGCTCCAGGCCGCCGCCCTGGACGGCCTCCCGTTCAAGCAGCTGGCCCGCTGGGCCCAGGGCAACGGCGCCCAGGACCCCGTACGCACCCTGCGCACGCACCCCCAGGCCGCCCCCGGCGCCGCCGGCGAGCTGGAGAACGCCCTCACCGCCCACCCCGAACGCCGCGAGCAGGCCCAGCAGCTGACGGCCCGGGCCCTGTCCTGCCTGACCTCGATCCACATCCGCGAGGCCTGCAACCCGAACCGTACGGATTCGCTCACCCTGGCATCGTTCGCCGCCGAAGGGGGCACCCTCTACGTGCTGGGCGAACCCCTGGAGGACCCCCGCACCCACCCGGGTGCGATGCCCCTCCTCACCGCCCTCGCCGCAGACGTGGTCGAGCACGGCCGCCGCATGGCCGCACGGTCATCCCGCGGCCGGCTCGACCCACCACTGACCCTGGTGCTGGAGGACGTGGCGGCCGTCGCCCCCGTCCCCCGGCTCCCGGAGCTCCTCCAGGACGGGACCCTGCCCCTCCTGGCCCTGTGCCGCAGCCGCGAACAGGCCCGCTCCCGCTGGCCGGAGTGGCCCGCCGACGCCGGTTAGGGCCGGGCGATCACGTACTCGTGCTCCTTCGCGGTCGGGTCGTCCGGCTTGGGGATCACCAGCCCGCTCGCCCGGAACCCGATCCGCCGGTAGAACCCGGCGGCCCGTTCGTTCTGCTCGTGCACGAAGAGCCGTACGCGTCCCAGCACCGGCTCCTCCCGGGCCCACACCCACTCCAGGGCCGCCTCGAACAGCGCGTCGGTGAGCCCGCTCCCCCGCTGCTCGGGCCGCACGAACACGCCGACGACGTGCCCCTGGTCGGCCTCGACGACCTGCTCCAGGAAGTCCTTGCCGCCCTCGGCCTCGATGAACACGGTCACGGACCCGTCCCACCGCCCGTCGGGCGCCTCGGCGATGAACTGCCGTACGAACACCCCCGCGGCGGCGCCGGCCGCCCGGTCCTGCCAGAACCCGTCGGGCTTGGCGGCGGCCTCCTCGACGCTCTCCAGGAACGCCATCGGCGCCGCGGGATCGCTCAGCGCGGCCAGCCGCAGTTCCTTGACCTTCTGCCATTCGTCGGCCCGCACGGGCCGGATCACGTGCTGTTCCATACGAGGCATCCAAACGCCCGCCCCACCACAGGTCAACGGCATTTCGAACCACGAAAAGCCCGTAAACGCAGAAAAGCCCCGCACCAGAAGGTGCGGGGCTTTCCCACAATGATTGTTCGGCGGCGTCCTACTCTCCCACAGGGTCCCCCCTGCAGTACC
>NZ_JBIVEG010000052.1:0-26728 GCF_044747545.1 Streptomyces sp. NPDC090077 | reverse complement strand
TTCTTGCGATTCAGACTCTATCAGAGTCTTTCTCGCTTGCTTTCCAGGTCCTTCGCTTTCGCGCTTTCCCTTTCCGGCGGTTCCGACTCTATCAGTGCTTTTCCTTCTCTCCGACCACTCTCCGTTTTGCCGTGAAGGCATGCGGAAAGAGATCAAGCGGAGATCGGGATGATCATTGATCGAGTGGAGTCCCGGCCATCGACTGTTCGCGAGATGTTCACGCGGCACGTCCTGGCGGGAGTCACGACAGTACAGCTCCCGTGGGACGCAGGCAAATCGATTCACGCGTATGGTCTAGTCCACCGGTCTAGTCCACTAGTCTCCGTGTCCAAGGGCCGCCCGGATCGGGACCAACATCGGGCGAACCCGTACAACCTGTGCAATATCCTTCAGACGAGTACGCCGTTCGCGACAGGCAGTGACGGCGACACGCAGAAGCCCCACCCCTGGGAGGCCCCCATGACCAGCGTCACGTCCCCGCTCGCCGGGCAGGCCATCGGACTCGCGGCAGTGCCCGACCCGGTGTTCTCCGGCGCAATGGTGGGACCGGGCACCGCCATCGACCCCGTGCGTGAACCCTCCGCGGCGGTGTCCCCCGTCGACGGTGTGGTCGTTTCCCTGCACCCGCACGCGTACGTGGTCGTCGACGGCGAGGGCCACGGTGTTCTGACCCACCTCGGCATCGACACCGTGCAGCTCAACGGCGAGGGCTTCGAGCTGCTCGTGAACAAGGGCGACACCGTGGTCCGCGGCCAGGAGGTCATCCGCTGGGACCCCGCCGCCGTCGAGGCCGCCGGCAAGTCCCCGATCTGCCCCGTCGTGGCACTCGAGGCGACGGCCGACTCCCTCTCCGACGTCGTCGAATCCGGTGACGTCAAGCCGGACGACGTCCTCTTCAGCTGGCAGTAGAGCTTGCGCCTGCTCCCCAGGCGAGTCGGATATCCATCGCGGCGGGCAGGGTCCGCCGCTCAATCGGAGACGGGTGTAATGGAGACAACGCTGCGAGGCGTCGGCGTGAGCCACGGTGTGGCGATCGGCGAGGTTCGGCACATGGGTACGGCCGTGCTCGAACCGCCCGCGAAGCAGATCGCCGCGGACGAGGCGGAGCGCGAGCAGGGGCGCGCCCGTCAGGCCGTGGAGGCTGTGTCGGCCGACCTGATCGCACGCGGCCAGCTGGCCGGCGGCGAGGCCCAGCACGTGCTGGAGGCCCAGGCGATGATCGCCACGGACCCCGAGCTGATGTCGGACGTCGACCGGCGGATCGTCGTCGGCAGCACCGCCGAACGCGCCGTCTACGACGCGTTCGCGTCCTACCGCGACCTGCTCGCGGGGGCCGGCGAGTACATGGCCGGGCGGGTGGCCGACCTGGACGACGTACGGAACCGGATCGTGGCGCGCCTGCTGGGCGTGCCGATGCCGGGCGTGCCGGACAGTGACGAGCCGTACGTGCTGATCGCGCGGGACCTGGCTCCCGCGGACACCGCGCTGCTGGACCCGGCGCTGGTGCTCGGGTTCGTGACCGAGGAGGGCGGGCCGACCAGCCACAGCGCGATCCTCGCGCGGGCGCTGGGCGTGCCGGCGATCGTGGCGCTGCCCGGTGCGGGTGAGATCGCCGAGGGCACCGTCATCGCCGTCGACGGCAGCACCGGTGACCTGTTCGTGGAGCCCACGGCGGAGAAGCGGGCCGAGCTGGAGGCCGCGGCCGCCGAGCGGAAGGCGGCGCTGGCCGCCTCCTCCGGCCCGGGTGCGACCTCCGACGGGCACAAGGTGCCGCTGCTGGCCAACGTCGGCGGCCCGGCGGACGTGCCGGCCGCGGTGGAGGCCGGGGCCGAGGGCGTGGGTCTGTTCCGCACGGAGTTCCTCTTCCTGGACGACAGCAAGAAGGCTCCGTCCGAGGAGAAGCAGATCGAGTCCTACCGCAAGGTCCTGGAGGCGTTCCCGGAGGGGCGCGTCGTCGTGCGGGTGCTGGACGCCGGCGCCGACAAGCCGCTGGACTTCCTGACCCCGGCGGACGAGCCGAACCCGGCGCTGGGCGTGCGCGGTCTGCGCACGCTGCTGGACCACCCGGAGGTGCTGCGCACGCAGCTGACCGCGCTGGCCAAGGCGGCCGAGGGGCTGCCGGTCTACCTGGAGGTCATGGCCCCGATGGTGGCCGACCGCCAGGACGCGAAGGCGTTCGCGGACGCGTGCCGCGAGGCCGGTCTGGTGGCGAAGTTCGGTGCGATGGTGGAGATCCCCTCCGCCGCGCTGCGGGCGCGCTCGATCCTGCAGGAGGTGGAGTTCCTGTCGCTGGGTACGAACGACCTCGCGCAGTACGCCTTCGCCGCCGACCGTCAGGTGGGTGCGGTGTCGCGGCTCCAGGACCCGTGGCAGCCGGCGCTGCTCGACCTGATCGCCATGTCGGCCGAGGCCGCCAAGGCGGAGGGCAAGAGCTGTGGTGTCTGCGGTGAGGCCGCTTCGGATCCGCTGTTGGCCTGTGTGCTGACGGGTCTGGGTGTCACCTCCCTGTCGATGGGCTCCGCTTCGATCCCGTACGTGCGGGCGACGCTGGCCAAGTACACCCTCGCGCAGTGCGAGCGTGCGGCCGCGGCCGCGCGCGCGGCGGACAGCGCCGAGGAGGCGCGGGTGGCCGCGCAGGCGGTGCTGTCCGGCGAGTAGCGGGCGGTACGCGTGTCCGGTCCGAGGGGCCTTCGCCGGTGGCGGGGGCCCCTCGGGGTTTTCCGGTACGGGTCCGGTACCGGTCCGGGGCGGCGGGCTACTCGCGGTGCGGGCCGGGGAGGTCGACCTCGTAGCCGGGGCAGTATTCGACGCCGGGCTCCGGTGCGACGGGGTCGCCGGTGTCGGCGTCCGTGCAGTAGGCGTCGAACACGGCGGCGGCGGTGAGGGCCACGAGGCGGCCGCGGTCCAGGCGCCAGCCGTGGACCCGGTCGTGGAAGCCCTCGGTGGTGCTGCGCAGGACCAGGCCCCCGGAGCCGCCGAGGGCGAGGCCGGCGGCCAGGACGGTCACGAAGTCGAGGCCCTCGCGGCCCTGGACCCGGGGCCGGGTGCCGGGCCCGGCGGGCGTCTCGGCGTGCAGGACGGCGATGAGCTGTTCGTCCTCGGCGGGGACGCTGCACACCAGGTGGTGGTGGCCGGGTCCGGCGCCGGCGACGAGGCGGTCGAGGATGTCGGCGGCGCGTTCGAAGGAGGCCCTGCCGATGTCCTCGCCGCAGTCCGCGCAGGTGCCGGCGCCGGCGAGGAGCTCGGTGGCGTACTCCCAGGTGGACTGCCGGACGGCTGCGTCGACGAGGAGCGGTACGAGTTCCTCGACGGGCTGGCCGGCGTAGGGCAGGTGCGGGCCGCCGGCGAGCCCGGCGGTGAAGCGGGTGCGGGCGTGGGCGCTGTCCGGGTCGAGTCCGTGTTCCGCGCAGTAGTGGGCGTACTCCTCCGGGTCGAAGAGGGCGACTGTGGTGTGGATGCCCTGGGCCGCGAGGGAGCGCAGCAGGGCGTCGATCCGGCGGAGGTAGTCGGGGTACTCGTCGTGGTGGCCGAAGCCGAAGGTGCGGTAGTCCCGCATGGCCGCGAAGTCCCCGGGGTCGGTGAGGAGGCCGACGGTGCTGGGGACCTCGCGGCGCAGCGAGGCGGTCGTGGTGGTGCGTGGCGTGTCGGGTGTGGCGTTCATGGTTCCCCCTGAGCGTGCGATCACTTGCTCACTCACGGTAACCAGGGCCACTGACAGTCACCTCCGGGTGCGGCCGAGCTCCTCGTAGAAGGCGAGCAGCTCCGGGTGGTCGACCGAGCCGGGGTTGACCGCCTTGGCCATCGGGGTGCCCTGGAGGAGGCGCTTGACCGGGACCTCGATGCGCTTCCCGGTCAGGGTGTGCGGGACGGCCGGGATCTCGATGACCTCGTCGGGGACGTGGCGCGGGGAGAGCTGCTCGCGGATGGTCGCGGCGATCTTCTTGCGCAGGGCCTCGTCGAGGACGGCGCCGGGGGCGAGGTGGACGAAGAGCGGCATCCAGTAGCCGCCGCCCGGCTCCTCCAGGCCGATGACCAGGGATTCCTTGATCTCGGGGAGGCGTTCGACGACCTCGTAGATGTCCGCGGAGCCCATGCGGACGCCCTGCCGGTTGAGGGTGGAGTCGGAGCGGCCGTGGATGACGACGGAGCCGTGGTCGGTGATCGTGATCCAGTCCCCGTGGCGCCAGACGCCGGGGAACATCTCGAAGTAGCTGTCGCGGTAGCGGCTGCCGTCGGGGTCGTTCCAGAAGTGGATCGGCATGGAGGGCATGGGGGCGGTGACGACGAGTTCGCCGACCTCCCCGGTGAGGGGCTTGCCGGCCGGGTCCCAGGACTGGAGGTCCGTACCGAGGCAGGCGGCCTGGAGTTCGCCGATGTGGACGGGGAGGGTCGGGACGGCTCCGGCGAAGCAGCTGCACACGTCGGTGCCGCCGCTGACGGAGGCGATCCACAGGTCTTCGGCGACCTCGTCGTGGAGCCAGCGGAAGCCGTCGGGCGGCAGCGGGGAGCCGGTGGTGGCGACGCACTTGACGGCGGAGAGGTCGAAGTCGCGGGACGGGTGGACCTCGGCCTTCTTGCAGGCCATGACGTAGGCGGCGGAGGTGCCGTAGAGGGTGGCGCCGGTGCGCTCGGCGATCCGCCACTGGGCGCCGGTGTCGGGGTAGCCGGGGCTGCCGTCGTAGAGGACGACGGTGGTGCCGGTGAGCAGGCCGGAGACGAGGAAGTTCCACATCATCCAGCCGGTGGAGGTGTACCAGAAGAACCGGTCTTCGGGTCCGAGGTCGCAGTGCAGGCCGAGCTGCTTGAGGTGTTCGAGGAGGATCCCGCCCTGGGACTGGACGATGGCCTTGGGCGCGCCGGTGGTGCCGGAGGAGTAGAGGATCCACAGCGGGTGGTCGAAGGGGACCGGTTCGAAGACCGGCTCCTGGGTGCCGGAGGTCAGGTCGGCCCAGGCGCGGGTGCCCTCGGGGGCCTCGGTGCCGAGGAGCGGGATGTGGACGACGGCGCGCAGGGAGGGGAGTCCTTCGCGCAGTTCGGCGACGGTCTCGCGGCGGTCGTGCTGCTTGCCGCCGTAGCGGTAGCCGTCGATGGTGAACAGGACGACGGGTTCGACCTGCTCGAAGCGGTCGAGGACGCTGCGGGCGCCGAAGTCGGGGGCGCAGGAGGTCCAGACCCCGCCGACGGCGGCGGTGGCGAGGAGGGCCACGACCGCTTCGGGGATGTTCGGGAGGTAGCCGCTGACCCGGTCGCCGGGGCGGACGCCGAGGGCGCGCAGTTCGGCGGCGAGCGAGCCGACCTGGCGGCGGAGCTCGGCCCAGGTGACGGGCGTGGGTTCGTGGGTCTCGTCGACGTGGAGGAGCGCGGGGTCCGCGGCGCGGGCGGGGTCCTCGGCGGCGCGCAGGGCGTGTGCGGCGTAGTTGAGGGTGGAGCCGGTGAACCAGCGTGCGCCCGGCATGGAGCGGTCGGCGAGGACTTCCTCGTAGGGGGTGGTGAAGCGGACGTCGAACCATTCGGCGACGGCCTGCCAGAAGGTGTCGAGCTCGTCGACGGACCAGCGGTGGAGGGCCGGGTAGCCGCCGTCGGCGGGGGCGCCGAAGCGTTCGGCCGCCCAGGCCTGGAAGCGGGTGACCTGGGCCCCGGCGATCCTGTCGGGGCTCGGGGACCAGAGGGGTTCCGGCTGGGTGGCAGAGGTCATGGGTCGGCTCCCGGTCAAGTCTGGCTCTCGCGCTTCGTGTGCGTACGGTGCCGTCGCGGCGTCGGTGTGCGCGGCGGCTCACAGGGACCATGCCACGTGATCGACATCCGCACCAGAGCTGTCCTGGGCCGTGCGGGTTGATCGTTTTCCGGGTGAACGGCAGCTGAACGCCACCCGCGCGGCGGGGGGCCGGTGGCAGGGTGACCGGCATGGACGGTCGTGATCTGGTGCGTGCGGTGAAAGAGATCGGTACGGCGCGCGGGCGGCGGGCCTGGCGCTCGGCCTGGCGACACCGGCGTGCGGACGCCGAGGGGCTGCCGCGGCGGGGTGCGGAGCGGGCGCGGGTGCCGGGGCTGCTGGCGGGTACGGAGGCCCGGCCGGGGGGTGGGCTGCTGCGGTTCGCGCGCAGTGAGCTGCTGGTGCGGGTGACCGTGGGCGGTGCGGTGTTCTGGGGCTGGGACGGGGCGGAGCCGGTGCCGTCGTACGCGGTGGTGGGCTCGGGTCCCGAGCCGGATCCGCGGGCGGTGCTGGAGCCGGACACCGGGGGCGGCTGGCGGGTGGTGTCGGAGCGGGTGACGGTGGCGGTGTCCCGGCACGGGGCGGTGGAGGTGCGGACGCCGGGCGGGGCGGTGCTGCGGCGGGAGCTGCCGCCGCGCTGGTGGGATCCGGTGGACGGGGCGGAGGGGGACGGCGGGCCGGCCGGGGGCGGCTCGCGGTGGCTCCAGCGGTCGGAGGTGGCGGCGGACGCGCGGTTCTTCGGGCTGGGCGGGCGGGCGCGGGGGCCGCGGCTGCGGGACGGGGAGTACGGGCTGTGGAACACCGATCCCAAGGGCGGCTTCGGGCGGGAGACGGATCCGTTGTACATCACCATGCCGGTGCAGGTGGTGGTGGCGGACGCGGGGACGCACCTGGCGTTCTACGACAACTCCTGGGAGGGGCGGGTCGTCCTGCGCGAGGGTGAGGAGGGGGCCGGTTCGGGGGCGGACCGGCCGGGGACGAGCGAGCTGCGGCTGGAGGGCGGGCCGCCGCGGTGCTGGGTGCTGACGGGCACTCCGGCGCGGGTGATGCAGGGGTGGTCCGGGCTGACGGGGGCGGCCGCGGTGCCGCCGGAGTGGGCGCTGGGGTACCAGCACGCGCGGTGGGGTTTCGGGAGCGAGGACGAGGTGCGGCGGGTGGTGGCCGGGTACGAGGCGCGGGGGCTGGCGCTGTCGGCGGTGCACCTGGACATCGACCACTACGACGGGCACCGGGTGTTCACCGTGGACCGGGAGGCGTTCCCCGATCTGCCGGGGCTGGCCCGGGAGGTGGGGGCGCGGGGGGTGCGGCTGGTGTCGATCGTCGATCCGGCGGTGAAGGCCGGGGACGCGGTGCACGACTCGGGGCGGGCGGTGGGGGCGCGGGGGGCGTTCGTACGGGACGCGCGGGGGACGGAGGTGCGCGGGGAGGTCTGGCCGGGCGAGTGCGCGTACCCGGACTTCACGGATCCGGCGGTCCGGGAGTGGTGGGGCGGTCTGTACGGGGAGCGGCTGGCGCAGGGCTTCGCGGGTTTCTGGCACGACATGAACGAGCCGGTGTCCTTCGCTCCGTGGGGTGACGCCACGCTCCCCCGGTCGGCGCGGCACGTGCTGGAGGGCGCGGGCGGGGACCACCGGGCCGGGCACAACGTGTACGGGCTGATGATGGCGCGGGCCGGCTGGGAGGGCCTGGTGCGGCTGCGGCCGGCCGAACGGCCGTTCCTGTTCTCCCGGTCGGGGTGGGCGGGGATGCAGCGGTACGGGGGCACGTGGTCCGGGGACGTGGAGAGCAGCTGGGAGGGGCTGCGGGCGTCGCTGGCCCTGGTGCTGGGGCTCGGGCTGTGCGGGGTGCCGTACTCGGGTCCGGACGTCGGGGGGTTCGGGGGTTCGCCGTCGCCGGAGCTGTACCTGCGGTGGTTCCAGCTGGGGGCGTACCTGCCGCTGTTCCGGACGCATTCGGCGATCTGGGCGGGGCGGCGGGAGCCGTGGGAGTTCGGGCCGGAGGTGGCGGAGCTGGCGGGGGCGGTACTGGCGGAACGGGAGCGGCTGCGGCCGTACTTCGTGACGCTGGGGCACCTGGCGCGGCGGACGGGGGCCCCGTACGTGCGGCCGGTGTGGTGGGGGGCGCCGGAGGACCGGCGGCTGCGGGACTGCGAGGACGCGTTCCTGCTGGGGGACGCGCTGCTGGTGGCCCCGGTGCTGGAGTGCGGGGCGGACCGGCGTGCGGTGCGGCTGCCGCGGGGGCGCTGGTACGACACGGCGACGGGGGCGGCGTACGAGGGGCCCGGGCAGGTGCTGTTCGAGGCTCCGCCGGGGCGGATGCCGGTGCTGGCGCGGGCGGGGGCGGTGCTGCCGGTGCGGCGGCCGGACGGGTCCGTGGGCCTGGAGGCGTGGGCGCCGGCGCGGGGGCGGACCGGCGGCGGGGTGGTGATCCGGGATCCCGGGCCGGGGTTCGAGGCGGGCGAGGTGGAGCGGTACACGGTGCGGTGGGCCGGGGAGGCGGTGGTGGTCGAGGACGAGGCGGGGGGTGTGGTGAGCGGGGTGGAGGTGCGGGGGCTGGACCTGTAGGTCCGGTGTAGGGCGGAGGGGGATGCTCCGGTCTGCGGCGGGTGTGCCGTCCGCGGTCGGTTGGAGCAGGGAGTCTGTGATGGTCTTGACGAGCCCGGCGCGGGCGTACGCGCCGGACCGGTCGGCACGGGGCCGGCGGGTGTCGGCCGCCGTGCGGCGGTGGGACCGGGTGCCGGGTTCCGAGGTGGTGGGGGCGTGGCAGCCGGTCACGGTGTGGGCCCTGCTGCTGGTGACCGGGGTGGTCCCCGCCGGGACTCCCGGGGAGTCGGGCGTGGTCGCGGTCTCGCTGGCCGCGGCGGGTTTCCTGCACGGGCTGCTGGTGGTCAAAACGCTCGCGGCGCTGGGCCGCTGGACCGCCCGGGTGAGTGCGTGGCCGCGGCCGGTCGCGGTGGCAGTGCTGGCCGCCCCGGTGTCGGCACCGGCGGTCGTGGTGGTGCGGTGGTGGCTGGGGGCGCAGGGCGCTCCCGTGCCTGGCTTCGGCGTGGCGTGGGCCGGGTGCGTGGCGGCCGCGGTGCTGCCGATGGTGGTCGGGGTGCTGCTGAGGGGGCGGGCCCGGCCCGTGCCGGCGGGGGCGCTGTGGGCGCGGGGTGCGGTGGTTGCCGGGACGGTGGTGGGGGTGGTGGGTCTGGTGGGGATGGTGATGCCGTTGCCCTAGCCGGGCGGTGGGGGGCGGGGCGGGGTGCCGCTGCCCCCAGGGGCTCCGCCCCGGACCCCGCGCCTCAGACGCCGGCGGGGCTGGATCCTGCCGGCCGGAGCCGAATGCGCGGGCCTGGGGCTGGAGGTGGCGGTCAGGACGCGTAGTGGCCCGCGAACCAGGAGGTGGCTGCCTGGGTGTGGAGGGGGAAGGCCAGGGGCTGTGGGGAGCGGAGGAGGTGCCAGCCCGTGGTTTCGTCCGTGGCGGCCGAGGGCGGGAGGGACGAGGCCGGGCGGGGTGGGAGGAGGCCGAAGACGAGGAGGTGGCCTCCCGGGGAGCTGAGGACGTCGGCGAGGGCCACGTCGGAGGCGGGGGCCTCGATGCCCGTCTCCTCGCGGAGTTCGCGGACCACGGCCGTGCGCCAGTCCTCGCCGAAGTCCATGAAGCCGCCGGGCAGCGCGATGCCCCCCAGGGCCGGTTCGATGGTGCGGGTGATGACCACCAGGCCGGTGCCGGCGGCGTCCTCCACCGGGAGGAGCGCGACGGCGACCGGGAGCGGGTTGCGGTAGGTGACGCCGCCGCACGCGGGGCACCTGCGGGGCCACCCGTCGGTGTCGAACGGAGCTCCGCAGGTGGAGCAGTGCGAGTCCCTCAGCTGTGCCGGCATGCGGCGATGGTACCGGCCCCTGTCGCGTCGGGGCGGCCCGTGGCAGACTTCTGACGCTTCGTCAGATCATGCTTCCGGGAGGGGTCTTGGAACGCACACGCACGCCCGTGGTGAGCGGGTGGTTCACCGGGGCGGGCGCCGGGGGCGGATTCCGCCTGCTCGGCACCCGGTGCTCCGCCTGCGCCTCGGTGTTCTTCCCGCGCGAGGACGCGTACTGCCGCAATCCGCACTGCCCCGGCGGCGGCGACCTCGCCGAGGTGCCGCTGTCCCCGCGCGGCCGGGTCTGGTCCTACACCGACGGGCGCTACCGGCCGCCCGCCCCCTACGTGTCCGATCCGGACGTGCCCTGGGAGCCGTACACCCTGGTCGCGGTGGAACTGGAGGCCGAGCGCATGGTCGTGCTCGGGCAGGCCGCACCCGGGGTGACGCCGGCCGATCTGGCCGTCGGCATGGAGGTGGAGGTCGTGGAAGGGGTGCTCGGCGAGGACGCCGGGGCCGCCCGGACCACCTGGCGGTTCCGGCCGGTGGAGGGGGCCCGGTGAGCGGGGACGTGGCCGTGCTCGGGGCCGGCATGCACCCGTGGGGCAAGTGGGGCCGCAGCTTCGTCGAGTACGGGCGGGCCGCCGCCCGCGCCGCGCTCGCCGACGCCGGGCTGGAGTGGACGGACGTGCAGTCCGTGGTCGGCGCCGACACCGTGCGCGGCGGCTACCCGGGCTACGTCGCCGGGGCCACCTTCGCGCGGGCGCTCGGCTGGCAGGGGGCCCGGGTCACCAGCGTGTACGCGGCCTGCGCCTCGGGGGCCCAGGCCATCGGGGCGGCCCGGGCACAGATCCTCGCCGGGCTGGCGGACGTGGTGCTGGTGGTCGGCGCCGACGCCGCTCCGAAGGGGTTCTTCGCCCCGGCCGGGGGCGAGCGGCCGGACGATCCCGACTGGCTGCGGTTCCGGGTGCTGGGGGCCACCAACCCCGCCTACTTCGGGCTGTACGCCCGGCGCCGGATGGCCCTGCACGGGGACACCGCCGAGGACTTCGCCCTGGTCAAGGTGAAGAACTCGGCGGCCGGGGCGCACAACCCGAACGCCCGCTACCGCAAGGCGGTCTCCGCCGAGGAGGTGGCGGCCTCCGCGGTGGTGGCCGATCCGTTGCGCCTGCTGGACATCTGCGCGACCTCCGACGGGGGCGCGGCGCTGGTGCTGTGCAGTACGGACTTCGCCCGGGCGCGCGGGGTGGCGGACCCGGTGCGGATCCGGGCGGTGTCGACGGTGACGCCCACGTACCCGCGTACGGTGCTGGACCTGCCGGACATCGCGACCGACTCGGCGGCCGCCGTGGAGCCCGCGGCCGATTCCTTCCGTTCCTCGATCGCCCGTGCGGCGTACGAGGAGGCGGGGCTGGGGCCGGAGGACCTGTCGCTGGCGGAGGTGTACGACCTGTCCACGGCGCTGGAGCTGGAGTGGTACGAGGACATCGGGCTGTGCGGTGAGGGCGAGGGCGCCAAGCTCGTGCGGGAGGGCGTGACGGCGCTCGGCGGGCGGGTGCCGGTCAACGCGAGCGGCGGGCTGGCCTCCTTCGGGGAGGCGGTGCCGGCGCAGGCCATCGCCCAGGTGTGCGAGCTGACCTGGCAGCTGCGGGGTACGGCCGGGGCGCGCCAGGTTCCCGGGGCGCGGGCCGGGATCACCGCCAACCAGGGGCTCTTCGGGCACGGGTCGGCGGTGGTCGTGGTGCGGTGACGGTGCGGTGCGTGCCGCGAACAAGTGCTGCCGTCAGGGTGCTTGACGACCCCGGGCGGCGGGTTCACACTCGCTCCACGGTCCTGCGGCGACGAGGACCCCGTGACCCCCCATGAGAGCTGCGGCCCGTACCCCAGTCGGCGGGGGTACGGGCCGCCTCGACGCGCTCAGGAGGAGGCGCTCAGGCTCGCGCGGCGGGCCCGGGCGAGCGACATGGCGTGCTCCACCACCCCCACCAGCACGTCCTTGACGGACTCCCGGTCCCGGGCGTCGCAGAGCAGCACCGGCACCTCGGGGTCGAGGTCGAGCGCGTCGCGCACGGTCACCACCGGGTGGCGGTCGGCCCCGTCGAAGCAGTTGACCGCGACGAGGAAGGGGATGCCGCGCCGTTCGAAGTAGTCGATGGCGGCGAAGCAGTCGGCGAGCCGGCGGGTGTCGGCCAGCACGACGGCGCCCAGGGCGCCCTGGGCCAGCTCGTCCCACAGGAACCAGAAGCGGTCCTGTCCGGGGGTGCCGAAGAGGTACAGCACCAGGTCCTCGCGGAGGGTGATGCGGCCGAAGTCCATGGCCACGGTCGTGGTGCTCTTGCCCTCCACTCCCCCGGTGTCGTCGATGCCGACGCCGGGTTCGGAGAGCCGTTCCTCGGTCCGCAGCGGACGGATCTCGCTGACCGCACTGACCAGGGTGGTCTTGCCCACCCCGAAGCCGCCCGCGACCAGGATCTTCAGGGTCAGCGGCTCGACCGGCGAGACGGCGTGCATCGCACCGGTGCGGCTAGAGCGCCCGAAGGCCATCGATCACCTCACGGAGAATGGATTCATCAGGCAGTTCGGCCGGCGGGACCGGCCTGGTCACGTGGACCAGCTCCTCGTCGACGAGGTCGCCGATCAGGACCCGGACGACGCCGATGGCGAGGTCCAGGTCCGCGGCGAGTTCCGCGACCGACTGGGGGCGTTCCCGGCACAGCCCGAGGATGTGGGCGTGTTCCGGGGAGAGGGTCATGTCCCAGACCGGGTCGTCGGCCGCCGGCTCGGCGACGACGAGCGCGATCAGGTCGAGACGGTGCTGGGCGGCGTGGCTGGTCCGGCCGCGGGTCATGGCGTACGGGCGTACGACGGGACCCGCCTCGTCGTCGAACCAGTGCGGGTGGCCGGTCTCGGGCGTCGGGCGGTCGGTCGGGGGGTGGTCCTGGCCTGGATCGCTCATGCCGTCCGACTCACCCTCCGGCTGGCTGCCCGGAGCGCGGGGCGGTCGCCAGGTGGTCGCCTACGCGCTTGACCATGAGCGTCATCTCGTACGCGACCTGGCCGACGTCGGAGTCGGCGTCGGAGAGCACGGCCAGGCAGCTGCCGTCGCCCGCGGCCATGACGAAGAGGAAGGCCTCGTCCAGTTCGACGACCGTCTGGCGGACCCGCCCGGAGTCGAAGTGCCGGCCGACGCCCTTGGCCAGGCTGTGGAAGCCGGAGGCCACGGCGGCCAGGTGCTCGCTGTCCTCGCGGGTCAGGTCCTTCGAGCTGCCCGTCGGCAGGCCGTCGCCGGACAGGACGACCGCCTTGCGGATGCTGCCGACCTTGTCGACGAGTTCGTCGAGGAGCCAGTTGAGCGGGCCGGAGCCGCGGCCCCTGGTGTCGTTTCCGGTCTGCGGTGCGGTCATCGACCGTCCCCTTCGTTCTCGTGCGCGGGACCGGCGCCGGAGCGGCCGGCCTCGGTCTCGGACTGCTGCTGTGCGTGCTGGTTGCGGCCCGCCGTCCAGCCTCGCTGGAGGGCGGACATGCGCGTGCGTACGTCCTCCGCGTCCCGGTCGGTCACCGGGTCCTCGGGGGACTGCGCCGCGGCGGGGGCCGCGGCGTTCTTGAGCTGGGGTGCGAGGTTCGCCTGGCGCACCCGGCGGGGCAGGCCGCCCGGGCCGACGGCGGGCGCGGCCCCTTCGGAGCCGGTGCGCGGCTGCGCGGGAGCCGCCTTGACGGCGGCGGGCCGGGGCTCGACCCGGCGGCCGTGCTCGGCGACCAGGGTGGGCGTGGGGCGCCGCCGGGGCAGCGGGACGGGCCCGCCGGAGCGGGGGGCGTCGGGGTGCCCGGCCTCCGGGCGGGGGCGCTCCGAGCGCACCGGGCCGGTGGGGGCCAGGGGCTCCCGCCCGCGGTCGCGGTCGCGCTTCCAGGGGCCGCGTTCCATGTGGGGCGTGCCGTGCGGGTGGCCGCCGTGGGGGCGGTCGGCGGAGCCGGTGCCGAGGAGGGAGCTGCGCGGGATGCCGCCGGGCGGGGTCTCGTCGTCGAGGGTGGCCATGGGCGGGCGGCCGCCGACTCCGGTGAGGCCGGCGATGCCGGCGGCGGCCTCGTCGAGGGCGGCGGGGTCGTCGAGGCCGTCCAGGCCGAGGAGGCCGAGGGGGCCCTCCAGCTCGACCGGGCCGTTGAGCACGCCGGCGGGCAGCGGGCGGGCCGAGGGGGCCCGGTCGACGGCGGTCGGGCCGGGCCGTGCGGAGCTCTTGGCGCCCGGACCGGTCCGGACCCCCCGGACGCCCTTCACGGCGTCCAGGCGGATGCCGGTGCCGTTGGTGTCGGGGGCCTCGGTGAGGAGGTCGGCGGGGAGGAAGACCACCGCGGTGGTGCCGCCGTAGGGGCTGGGCTGGAGGACGACCTTGACGTTCTGGCGGCGCGCGAGGCGGCTGACCACGAAGAGGCCCAGGCGGTCGGTGTCGGAGAGCTCGAACTCGGGGGTCTCGGCGAGCCGGAGGTTGGCGTCGAGCAGCGCCTCCGGGTTCATGCCGAGGCCGCGGTCGTGGATCTCCAGGGTGAAGCCGTTGGCGACGCGTTCGCCGTGGACCTGGACCGCGGTGTGCGGGGGCGAGAACACCGTCGCGTTCTCCAGGAGTTCGGCGACGAGGTGGGTGACGTCGGCGACGGCCGGGCCCTCGATGCCGATGCGGGGCAGGCGCCGGACCTCGATGCGCTCGTAGTCCTCGACCTCGGCCACGGCGGCCCGTACGACGTCCATCAGCTGGACGGGCTTGCGCCACTGCCGGGAGGGCGCGGCGCCGGAGAGGATCACCAGGCCTTCGGCGTGGCGGCGCATGCGGGTGGTCATGTGGTCGAGGCGGAAGAGGTCGGCGAGTTCCTCGGTGTCCTCGGTGCGCCGTTCCATGGTGTCGAGCAGGGTCAGCTGGCGGTGCAGCAGCACCTGGTTGCGGCGGGCGAGGTTCACGAACACCTCGGAGACGCCGCGACGGAGCTCCGCCTGCTTGACGGCGGCCTCCACGGCGGCGCGCTGGAGGCTGTTGAGGGCCAGGCCGACCTGGCCGACCTCGTCCTTCTCGAACTCCAGGCGGGGCGCCTCGGTCTCGACGTCGACGGTCTCGCCGGCGGCGAGGCGGCGCATGACGCCGGGCAGGCGGACGCCGGAGGCCTCGTGGGCCTCCTTGCGGAGCCGGGACAGGTCGCGGATGAGGTCGCGTCCGATGCGGACGGACATCACGAGGGAGACGACGAGGGCGATGAAGCCGAGGACGCCGGCCACGGCGGCCTGGACGAGGACGCCGACGGCGACGGGCTCCACGCGCTTCTGGTAGCGGTCGCCGGCGGCGGTTCCCATGGCGGCGAGATCGCCGAGGACCTTGTTCGCGGCCTCGTCCCACTGGGCGGCGGTGACGCGGGGGTTCTTGCCGGCGCCGCCGGTGATGAACCGTTCCTCCGCGTCGCGCAGCGCCTTGGTCTGCGGGCCGTTCCAGTACTGCTCGAAGAGCTTGCGGTCGTCGGACGGCAGGATCGCGAGGTTGAACTCGTACAGCAGGCCGCGGTTGGCGGCGAAGTCGGAGACGCGGCGCAGGTCGCCGGCGGGGACGTTGCCGGCGGCGAGGGCGGAGGCGACGACCGCGTCCTCGCGGGAGAGGGTCTCGCGGGCACGGGTGATGCCGACGAGGGCGCGGCCCTGCTTGTCCATCTCGACGTTCTCCAGGGCGTGGAGATTCATCAGGAACTCGTAGCAGGGGTCGACCAGCCGGCTGTAGAGGTCCAGGGCCTGGGCGGGGTTGATCCCGCCCTTGTCGACGGAGCGGCGCAGCGCGGTGAGGCCTTCGAGGGCCTCGATGATCGTCCTGAGGTGCTGGCGGGCCTGCGGGCTGAGCTCGTCGGAGACCTCGGGATCGTGGGCGTTCGCGGTGATGGAGCGGACCATCGTGTCGGTCGCGGTGCGGCTCTTGGTGAGTTCGGCGGTGGCGGCCACCGCCCGGGGGTCGCCGAGGACGACCAGGGTCTGGCGGCGCTCCTTCTGGACGACGCGTACGACGTCCTCCATCGGGTAGCCGACCTTCTTGATGACGTACGCGACGTCGAGCAGCTGCACGGCCTCCCGGCCGGTGATGACCGTGGCGAAGCCCCAGAGGGCGGTGAGGGAGACGAGCGGCACCAGGAGCAACGCCACGATCTTCCGGCGGATGGACTTCCCGCGAAAGCGCATGGCCTCCCCAGCCTCCCCCTGCTCAACCCCGTTGTCAGAGGTCGGTGTTCCGTCATTTAAACGGCGTGAGCCTACTACTGCCACGGAGCGGCTTCGCAGACGTGTCCGGACGTTTTCGGCCTGCACCCCGTACGAAGATCACCAGTTGTCCGATGTTTCCGGTCAAGTCCGGCCCGATATGTGGCAGATGACACTTGCTGGGGTGTCAGTTCCATTGGCCGGATGGATGGCTGGAATTCTGCGTTCCGGGTCCGGTATACGGAACTCCGGAAGGGGTTCCGATCGTCTGACGGAGAGGGGCGGGGAGTGAGGCGGGGAGTGAGCGGACGATGAGGATGTACGAAGAGGACGGCACGGCGGCCGAGGCTCCGGTGCGGGCCCTGTGGGTGGAGGAGCCGGCCCGGCGGCGCCGGATGCCGGATCCGGTCCGGTCGTCGGCGGTGCGGGCGGTGCTGATCGTGGCGGTGACGCTGACGCAGGCGACGATCACCTTCTTCCTCACCCTGACCGGGTCCTGGCTGGCCTTCCCGATGGTGCTGGTCGGGATAGCGGCGACGATCGTGTCCACCTGGTCGGTGCTGGACGTGTGGATCACCCGGCAGATGTGGAACCAGCGGTACGGCGTCCTGTCCGAGCCGAGCAGCGCCGCCCGCGCGCCCCGGCGGGGCCGCACACCGGCCCGGGAGGGCCGGCTGGCGGCCCCTCCCCTGGCCGGGGGCATACCGGTGCACCAGCGCTCCGGGCACCGCTGACCGGCCGGGCGGGGCCGCGCTCCGGGCCCGGCCCGGGCCCGTCCGCCCGGGCCGGGCCGGGTGCCGCCGGCCGGAGGCCGGCGCAGCGGTCCGAAGCCCGGGAGGCCGGCCACGGCCGAGCGGTGCGAGGAACGCGTCAAGAAGAAGACGCGGCGGCGCGGCGGAACATGCGGGTCGCGGTGATCTCGCCGTGGATCGTCTCGCCCTCCGGGGACTGCTGGGGCAGACCCGGACGCAGGTGCTCCTCGACGCTGATGTACTTCAGGCCCGCGCGCAGGTCGGCGTCGTTCCGCAGCCGGATGACCAGCGGGAACTCGGCGAGGGCCGTGGTGTCGAAGAGGCCCGTGGTGTAGAGCAGCTGGACGCCGAGGGCGTCCGAGACGGCCCGCTGGAGCTCCAGCAGGTACGTGGCGTTCGCGCGGCCGATCGGGTTGTCGAGGAAGAGCGTGCCCGCGTGGCGGTGCTTGTCGCGGCCCCGGTCGTTGCTGCGCAGCGCGGCCATCGTGCAGTAGAGGGCGATGGCGGCGGTGAGCAGCTGGCCGCCGGAGAAGACGTCTCCCATCTGGCCGACGGGGACGCGCTCGGCGCGCAGCACCGCGTCGGGCTTGAGGATCTCGACGGCGATGCCCTTGGGCTCCAGGGCCGCCTGGACGCCGCGCAGGAGCAGGGACATGCCGTCGCGGCGGCCCTCGCCGAAGGCGGCGTTCTTCTTCACGGCCGTACGGGTGGCCTCGTCGATGACCTCGCCGAGCCGCTCGGTGAGGGTGGCCTGGTCGGGCTCCTCGAAGCGGATCCGCAGGAACTCCTGGCCCGACCACTCGCCGAGGCCCTCGGGCAGCTGGGAGAGGCGCTGGGCGGAGCGGAGGGTGGCCAGGGCGGATTCCACCAGGCCGCGCAGCCGGTCGACGATGCTGTCGCGGTTGCGCTCCAGCTGGGCGAGCTCGTCGGTGAGCACGCGCAGGCGCGGGGCGAAGGCGGCGGCCCAGGCGGCGGCGTGCTCGGGCAGGGCGGAGGCGGGCAGCTCCCGGATCTGCTGGCGCGCAGGGGTGCGCACCTGCTCGTAGCGGTTGGCGTTGGCGTGCCGGACCAGGACGTCGCTCGCCTCGCGCACCGCGGACTCGGCGGCGGACAGGTCGGCGGCGCAGCCGCGCAGGGAGCGGCGGGCCTCGGCGGCGGACTGCCGGGCCTCCTCCAGGGTGCCGGGGTGGGCCACCGGCTCCTGCTCGTCCTCCGGGTGGGTGTGGTCGCGCAGCAGGTCCCGCAGCATGGCGGCGGTCTCGTCGAAGCCTCCGGCGCCGTCCTCGGCGGCGCGGTGCGCGCGCAGCAGGTCGGCGTGCGCGGCCCGGGCGGCCTCGACGGCGGCGGAGTGCGCGGCCAGCTGGGCGGTGGCGGTGCGCAGCAGGCCCTGGGCCTGTTCGACGTCGGCCGGGACCAGTTCCTCGGGCAGCTCGGTGTGGGCCTCGCCCTCGGCGGGGGCGTGCCGTTCGGCTTCGCCGCGCAGCCGGCCCAGCTGCTCGCTCGCGGCGGAGGCGCGGGACTCCAGCATCTGGACGAGGGCCTCGGCGCGTGCGGCGGCGGCCTGCCGGGAGGGGCCGTCGGCTCCGTCGGTGCCTTCGAGGAGCTGGGCGGCGCGGGTGCGGACCTTGTTGGTGAGCCGGTCGAGTTCGGCGAGGGCGGCGCTCTCGTCGCCCTCGGCGCGGGCCTGTTCGGCGCGCAGGTCGGCGCCGACGCCGACCTTCTCGTACACCTGGGAGGCCGTGCGGTAGGCCTCGCGGAGGTCGGGCAGCGGCGCCTTGGCGGTGCCGTCGTCCTCGGGCAGCGGGTCGGGGGCTCCGGCGATCTCGGCGCGTTCGGCGCGCAGGGCGCGGGCGGTGCGGCGGGCGTCGTCGGCGGCGCGCTGGGCGGCGCGGCGGTCCTCGTCGGCGGCCCGGGCGCGGTCCAGGCAGACCTCGGCGCGCGCTTCGGACTCGGCGGCCTCGTCGGCCAGTTCGCGGACCCTGGCCTGCCAGCCGGAGCGTTCGCGCAGGCGGTGGGCGAGGCCGGCGAGGGCGTCGGCGGCGCGGCGGGCGCGCTGGGCGGCGTCCTGGCGCTCGTCGCGGACGCGGGCCGCGTCGGCCGCGGCCTCGTCGGCCTCGGCGCGTACGGTACGGGCCTCCGCGAGCTCGGCGTCGGCCTCCTCGGCGAAGGACCGGGCGGCGGCGGCCTGCTGCGCGAGTTCGGCGAGACGGCCGGGCGGGCAGCCGGTGCGCCAGGAGGAGAGCCGGGCGGCGAGTTCGCGGTCGCCGGCGAGGCGGGCGGCCAGCTCGCGGATCTCGGTGTCGCGGGCGGTGGCGCGGGCGCGCAGCGCCTGGCGCTCCTCGTCGGCGGCGTGCTCGTCGTGCATGGCCGGGTTCGGGGGGACGAGGAAGACGGAGTCGTCGGAGGCGTCGGCCGGCGGGACCGGCGCGAGCAGGGCGGCGGCCGTGCCGACGGCGACGGTGGAGCGGGGCAGCAGGGCGGCCGCGGAGAGGACCTCGCGGGCCCGGCCGTGGGTGTCGGGGTCGGTGATGACGACGCCGTCGACGAGTTCGGGGCGGGCCGCGAGGACGGCGGCGTGGTCGGCGGGGTCCACGGACTGGGCGAGGTAGCGCCAGCCGGGCAGGGCCGGGATGCCGTGCTCGCCGAGGTACTCGACGGTGGCGAGGACGTCGGGGCCGGGCGGGAGCAGGCCGCCGTCGCCGAGGGCACCGAGGATGCGGGCGTCGTCGGCGGCGGCGGTGCGCAGCTCGAACAGGTGGCGTTCGGCGGAGCCGACGGTGTCGGCCAGGATCCGGACCAGCTCGTCGGAGCCCCGGTCGAGGTCGGCGACGCCCAGGCCACCGGGGGCGGGTGCGGTCACGGCGCCCGCTGCCGCGGGCGAGCCCTGGGGGCCGGAGGGGCCGTGGCCCGCCAGGGCGGCGGCGGCACCGGCTTCGGCTGCGCGGGCGGAGCCCGGCCGGGCCCCTGCACCGGGCTCCGACGCGGCGGGGACGGGGTGGTCCCCGCCGCGCGGGTGCGGGAGGAAGGTGTCGGGGACCGGCGGGAGGCCGAGCAGCTCCGCCAGGCGCGGGGAGGCGGCCAGGGAGGCGGCGGCCCGCTCCTCGGCCGCGTGGGCGGCTTCGGCGGCGTCGGCGGCGTCGGCCGCGCGGGCGGCGGTGAGTTCGGCGCGGGATTCGGCGGCGGTTGCCTCGCGGGCGGCGTCGGCGGCGGCGCGGGCGGCCTCGCGGGACTCGTCCCAGGCGGCCACGGCGGTCTTCTCGGCGTCGCTGGCGGCGAGTGCGGCGCGGGCCGGGTCGGCGTCGGGGGCGGCGTCGTCGAGCCAGCCGGCGCGGACGGCGTCGGCGGTCTCCTGCTCCACCTCGGCGAGGCGGGCGCGCAGGTGCTCGGCCTCGCTGCGGGCGCGCTGGGCCGCGGTGGCGGCGGAGGTGGCGTCGCGGTGGGCGGTCTCGCCGAGGGACTGGAGCTCGGCGGAACGCTCCTCCTCCTCGTTGGCGGCGCGTTCGCCCTGCTCGGCGGCGGTGTGCAGGGCGCGTACCAGTTCGGCGGCGGCGGTGGCGCGGGCGGCCAGCGCGGGCGCGGCGTCCCGTTCGGCCTCCAGGATCGCGGCGGCGACGCGGGCGGAGCGGTCGGCGGCGGCGCGGTGGCGCAGCACGGTCTCGGCGGCCTGCCAGGCGGAGTGCAGGGTGCGGGCTTCGAGGAGCTCGCGGCGCTGGGCGGCGGCGGCCTTGTCGGCGACGGTCAGAGCCAGGGAGGCGTGCCGGTAGGCGAGTTCGGCGGAGACGGCGGCGCTGCGGGCGCGCTGGGACTCGGCGGCGGTGACCTCGTGGGCGGCGCCGGTGACCCGCTGGGCGAGGTCGGCGGCGCGGCCGCGTTCCTCGGAGGCGCGGGCGGACAGCCGCCGGGCGAGGCTGCGGGTGCGGCGTTCGGCTCCGGCGTGGACGTCGCGGAGCCGGGAGCGGGTCCCGGCCGCCTCCACGATGCGGGTGAGGAGGTCCACCGAGCCGGCGGTGAAGTCGCGTTCGGCCATCAGCTCGGCGCGGCGGCCGAGCTTGTTGCCGAAGCCGTGGACCAGGTCGGCGAGGCCGTCGGTGTCGCGGGTGTCGGTGACGGCGCGCAGCAGCAGGTCGGTGAAGTCGGAGTCCTTCTTGACCGCGAAGAGGCCGGCGGCCTCGCCCTCGTCGGCGTTCATCTCGCGCTGGTAGCGGAAGAGTTCGGGGTCGAGTCCGAGCTCGGTGAGGTGCTCGTTCCAGCGGTCGTGGATCTCCTCCCAGTACACCTCCAGGTGCGGGTAGGCCTTGCCGGCCTCGGTGATCGCGTCGCGGAAGCCCTTCATGGTGCGGCGGCGGCCCTGGGCGCCGGAGGCGCCCTCGACGGGCGGGCGCACGGAGGTGGCCTCGGCGACGGGGAGGCCGTCCAGGCTCAGGCCCGGCCCGGGGCGGAAGGAGTACCAGGCCTCGGCGAACTTGCGCGGGTCGTTGGAGACCTGGCGGCCGCGCCACTCGCTGACCTTGCCGACGACCACGCACTCGCCGGTCTGGGTGTGCTGCCATTCCAGGGCGACGTGGCCGCAGTCGTCGGCGAGCAGGAACTTGCGCAGGACGCCGGAGCTGGCGCCGCCGAGGGTGTTGCGGTGGCCCGGGAGCATCACCGAGAAGATCAGCTTGAGCAGGACGGACTTGCCGCCGCCGTTCTCCAGGAAGAGCACGCCGGCGGGCGCGGGTCGGCGGGGCGGTCCGGTGGGTTCGTCCTCGAAGAACTCCGCCTGGGTGGGCGCCGGGTGGGGCACCGGCTCGCCGACTCCGCGCAGGTCGAGCACGGTGTCGGCGTAGCGTGCGCCGGCGGGCCCGATGGAGTAGAGGCGGATCCGGGACAGCTCGTACATGGCGGCGGACTCTCGTTGCTTCTCGGTGTACTCGGTGCGTTTCCGGTACGCGGGGCGGGTGGCTCAGGCGTGGAACGGCAGGCCGGCGTCGGCCGCGAGTTCCAGGTCGTCGCCCTCGGGCGGCGGCAGGAGGGTGGCGGAGCCGTCGCTGACGGGGACCACGCCGAGTTCCAGGAGTTCGGCCATGGCCGCCGTGCCCGCCATGTCGCGGACCTGGAGCTGGTAGCGGGGTGTGGTGCGGTAGGTGCCGCCGGCGTCGTCGCCGGTGCGCTGGAGGAAGCCGGACTCGGTGAGGAAGGCGGCGGCCTTGCCGACGATGCCGGTGGTGGAGCCGGCCAGGCGGCGGGCGTCCTTGGTGGCGCCGGTGGCGCTGCGGCGGGCGTAGACCCGCCAGGCGGCCTCCAGGCCGGGGGCGTCGGACGCCGGGTCGGTGTTCTCGCCGAGCTCCTCGGCGCGCTCCTCCAGGCGGCGGCAGGTCTGGCGGACGAAGGCGTCGACGCCGTTGACGCTGATGCGGCCGATGTAGCCGTCGTCGGCGAGGTCCTCGGGGCGGGGGAAGGCGAGGGCGGCGACGGCCAGGTGGGCCAGGCCGTGCAGGAAGCGGTCGCCGCCGTCGGCGGAGGTGCGGCGGGCGTAGTCGCCCATGCGGACGGCGAAGACGGAGTCCTCGCCGGCGGCGACGGCCATTCCGGCGCGGGGGGACACCTCCAGGACCACGAGCCCGAGGCCGGTGGCGACGGCGTCGGCGAGCCGCCCGAAGGCGGGGTCCTCGCGGTAGCGGCGCAGCAGCTCGGCGTACTCGGCGTCACGGGCGGGCAGCAGCTTGGGCTGGAGCCCGAACCCGACGAGCCGGGCCGCGTCGGCGGCGTCGGCCGGGGTGACGGCCCCCGCGGGGGAGGCGACCGGTGCGGGCGCGGCCGGGACCGACGGGCCCTCGGGCTCGCTCCACGCGGGGTTCTCGGCGTGGTGGTCGCTCACGGGCGGGTCTCCTCGGCGGTGCGGGTGGTGCGGGTACGGGTCTGGGTGGTCCGGGTCCGGGCGGTCCGGGTCCGGGCGGTCGTCCGGGTCCGGGCGGTCCGGGGGCAGGCGGTCCGGGGGCAGGCGGTCCGGGTGCTGGTGCGGGCGGGCGCGGTGCCCGGCGGGGTCATGCCGACTCCGCGCGGTCGGCGGCCATGCCCGCCGCGTCCAGGAGGGCCGTGCCGACGATCAGGTCGGCGCCGCCGAACCCGGGGTCGTCGAGCTGCGTGCCGTCGTCCACGGCGAACAGCAGCCGCTCCTCGCCCTGGCGGTACGCCGTGCCCACCGCGGGGCTCGCCGCGTGGACGGCGAGCAGGGCCACCAGGTAGGGGAGGTCCGGGTCCTCGCGGCGGGCCTCGGCGAGGAGGCCGGAGAGCCGGCGCGGGGCGTCGTGCGGCAGGTCCAGGAGCCGCGTCGCGGCGGCGAGCTGCTCCTCGCTGAAGCGGCTGTCGTCCGGGGTGGCGATGAGGTCCGGCTCGGGCATCTCCGCGCCGAGGTGCTCCCGTTCCACGGGCGGGGTGAGGAGGATGTCGACCAGGTCCGCGACCCGCACGGAGACGGGGGTGCGCAGCCCGGTGCCGGCGGCGAAGAAGGCGTCGGTGACCCGGGTGGCCCCCTCCAGCGGGAGCGGCAGCAGGGGCGCGACGAGCTGGCCGTAGAGGTCGATGCCGGAGCGGGGGGCGGGTGCCGCGAAGGCCTGGCGGTCCTGTTCGGCGCGGAAGAGCGGGCCGGCGTCCAGCAGCCGGGACTGGAGCTGGGTGTGCCGGCGGATGCAGTCCTTGACGATGTCCACGAGCTCGGCGGCGCGCCGCTTGTTCTCGGGGTCCTCGGCCTCGTCGCGGGCCTTGCGGATGTTGGTGAGGATCGCGTTCTCGTGCCGGTAGCGGTCGGCGACGTGGTCGAGGGCCTCCGCGATCATGTCCGGGACGGCCTGGAGCCAGTCGACCGCGCGGACGTTGCGCCGGGTCGCGTCGAGGGTGCGGCGGAGGGTCTCGGCGTACTGGACGGTCCGGTAGCGGGCCTGTTCGGCGGCGAGCTGGGCGTCGGCCAGCCGGCCCCTGCTGATCAGGACCTCCAGCTTGACCTCGGCGGCGATCTGGGCGCTGGTGACGTCCGTGTCGAGGGCGCCGACCAGGACGTTGACCGCCTCGTCGGTGGTCCGCAGGTAGACCGCGCCGCCGTGGCCGGGGACCTCCTCGATCAGCTTGAAGTCGTAGTCCCGGCGGACGTAGACCCCGTCGGGGCCGAACGTGCCGTAGACCGCGCGGAAGCCGCGGTCCACGCTGCCGACGTTGATCAGGTTCTCCAGCACCCAGCGGGCGACCCGCTCGTGCTCGGCGACGGGCCGCCCGGGGGCCTGGGCGGCGACGCGCGGGAGCAGCCGGGCCACTATCTGCTCGTGGTCGGCGCCGGTGTCGAAGTCCATGTTGAGCGTGACGAGGTCGATCGCGGACAGCGCGACCTCCGCCATCGCGTAGACCCCGTACTCGCCGGCCAGGTTGGCCTTGCGTACGTCGAGGTCGTGCAGCGGGGCGGTGCAGGCCAGGGCACGCAGCCGCCGGGCGAGGCCTTCGTCGGCGGCCGGGCCCGGCGCCGGGGACGGAAGGGTTTTCGCCGGGGCTGGGAGAGTCACGACGGAAAGAGTAGGCGGTGTCGCGGACAACAACCCAAACGGCACGGTTTCCGCCGGACCGTCCCCCGGTGGCGGGCGGAGCGGCGCGGCCGGGCGGTCGGGGGCTGTTCTACGCTCGGCGCATGGCTTCCATGATCACATCTCTGATCGACCTGAACGCCGACCTGGGCGAGGGCTTCGGACGCTGGACGCTGACCGACGATGCGGCCCTGCTGTCGGTGGTCACGAGCGCCAACGTGGCCTGCGGCTTCCACGCGGGCGATCCGTCGATCATGCGCCGGGTCTGCGAGCTGGCCGCCGAGCGGGGCGTGCGGATCGGCGCGCAGGTCTCGTACCGGGACCTGGCGGGCTTCGGGCGGCGGTCGATGGACGTGCCGGCCGGGGAGCTGGCGGCGGAGGTGGCCTACCAGATCGGCGCACTGGAGGTGTTCGCGCGGGCGGCCGGGTCCCGGGTGTCGTACGTGAAGCCGCACGGTGCGCTGTACAACCGCACGGTCCATGACGCCGAGCAGGCCGCCGCGGTGGTCGCCGGGGTCCGGCTGGCCGCCGGGGAGGCGGGGCTGCCGGTGCTGGGCCTGCCGGGGTCGCTGCTGCTGGCCCGGGCCGCGGAGGCGGGGCTGGAGGCGGTGCCGGAGGCCTTCGCCGACCGGGCGTACACCCCGCGGGGGACGCTGGTGCCGCGCGGGGAGCCGGGGGCGGTGCTGCACGATCCGGACGCGGTGGTCGGGCGGGCCGTTCGGATGGCCGCCGAACGGACCGTGACGGCCTCCGACGGGTCCCCCGTCCCGGTCCCGGCGCGCTCGCTGTGCCTGCACGGGGACACCCCCGGTGCGGCGGGGCTGGCCCGCCGGGTCCGGGAGGCGCTGGAGGGGGCCGGGGTGCGGGTGGAGGCCTTCGCGTGAGGGCCCTGCCCGTGGGGCGGGACGCCCTGCTCGTCGAGGTGGACTCCGCCGGGGAGGTCGCCGCCCTCCACGCCGAGCTGCTGCGCCGCCGGGACGCGGGCGAGCTGGGCGGCGTACGGGAGGTCGTGCCGGCCGCGCGGACCGTGCTGCTGGACGGGGTGCGGGAGCCGGGCGCGCTGGCCGCGCGGATCGCGCGCTGGGAGGTGCCGCCGCTCGCGGAGGCCGAGGGGCCGCTGGTCACGGTCCCCGTGCGGTACGACGGGCCGGACCTGGCGGACGTGGCCGCCGCGTGGGGGGTCGCGGAACGGGAGGTGGCGGCCGTGGTCGCCGGGACCCTCTTCCGGGTGGCCTTCTGCGGGTTCGCACCCGGCTTCGGGTACCTGACGGGGCTGCCGGAGCACCTGTGGCTGCCCCGGCGGGCCACGCCCCGCACGGCGGTCCCGGCGGGGTCGCTGGCGCTGGCCGGGGAGTACGCGGGGGTCTACCCGCGCTCCTCCCCCGGCGGCTGGCAGCTGATCGGCTCCACGGACGCAGTGCTGTGGGACCCCGCGCGGGAGCCGGCGGCGCTGTTCGCGCCCGGGGTGCGGGTGCGGTTCGAGGAGGCGGGGCCGGCGTGAGCGGGCTGCTGGTGCTGCGGGCGGGTGCGCTGACCACCGTCCAGGACGCGGGGCGCCCCGGGTACGCGCACCTGGGCGTGCCCCGCTCGGGGGCGCTGGACACGGGGGCGTACGCGCTGGCCAACCGCCTCGTCGGGAACCCGGCGGGGGCCGCCGCCCTGGAGACCACCCTGGACGGGGTCCGAGTGCGCGCACTGGCCCCGGTGACGGTGGCCGTGACGGGCGCTCCCTGTGCGGTACGCGTCTGCGGGCGCCCGGCGGCCTGGGGTGCGCCGGTGTGGCTGCGCGCGGGCGCGGAGCTGGACGTGGGCCGGGCGGAGTCCGGGCTGCGCAGCTACGTCGCGGTGCGGGGAGGTCTGGCTGCGCCGACGGTGCTGGGGAGCCGCGCGACGGACCTGCTGTCGGGGCTCGGCCCGCCGGTGCCGGTGGCGGGATCGGTGCTGGAGGTGGGCCCGCCGGGCCCGGACCCGGTGCCGTGCGCCGACGCGGTGGCCCCGGCGGGGATGCCGGCGCCCGAGCTGGTGCTCCCGCTGCGGCTCGGGCCGCGGGCCGACTGGTTCACGGCGGCTTCGCTGGCGGCGCTGCTGTCCTCGGCGTACCGGGTGTCGCCGGCGTCGAACCGGATCGGGCTGCGCACGGAGGGGGGCCCGGCGCTGGCCCGCGCGCGGGGCGGGGAGCTGCCGAGTGAGGGGATGGTGCTGGGGGCGGTGCAGGTGCCGCCGGACGGGCTGCCGGTGGTGTTCCTGGCCGACCATCCGGTGACGGGCGGCTACCCGGTGGTCGGCGTGGTCCCTCCGGGGGCGGCCCTCGACGCCGCCGCCCAGGCCCGCCCGGGCCTCCGGCTCCGCTTCGTTCCTTCTTGACGCGCCGCACGCCTTCTTGACGCGGTCCTCGCGCGGCTCGGCGCCGGGGCGCTTCCCGGGCTTCGGGCCCGCTGCGCCTACCTCCGGCCGTCGGACCGGGGGCGGGGCCGGGTTGGGTGGCCGGTGCCGGTGGTCGGGTGCGGGTGGGTTGGGCCGCTGCGCGGAGCGGGTCCCCTACCCACCCTTCCACCGTTCCCAGGGGCTCCGCCCCTGACCCCGTTGCGCTCAAACGCCGCGCGGGCTGGAGGATCCAGCCCCGCCGGCGTTTGAGGCGCGGGGGTCTGGGGG
>NZ_JBIVEG010000051.1:0-29514 GCF_044747545.1 Streptomyces sp. NPDC090077 | reverse complement strand
GGCCGTCCGCCGGCCTTCGACCGTGAGGCCTACAAGCAGCGGAACACCGTCGAGCGGTGCATCAACAAGCTGAAGCAGTGGCGCGGCCTGGCCACTCGCTACGACAAGACCGCCACCATCTACCTTGCCGGACTCCACCTCGCCGCCATCTTCATCTGGTCCGCAAGGTGATCCGAAGGAAACTGCCTAGGAGCTCGCCGTCGACACGGACGCGGCGGCCGTGTCAGTGTCTCCTGCGATCCTTCTTCGATGATCAACGAGTACGAGAAGCTGCTCGCGGGGCTGGACGATGTGGACTGGGCCGGCCTGTCGCACGCCTACGAGTCGGCGGATGACGTTCCAGGGCGTATACGCACCCTGTGCGGGAGCGACGACGAGGCGCGGGAGAAGGCGTTCAGGTACCTGTTCAGCAGCATCTTTCATCAGGGCAGCCGGTATTCGGCCTCTCCGTTCGCCGTGCCGTTCCTCGCGAGGATCGCCGTCGCCGGGCCCGGGGCCGCCCGTGAGGACACGATGTGGCTGCTCACCCGCCTAGCCGTGGACTGGCACGACGAGTACGACGTGACCACCGGCATCAACGTGGCCGGGTGGCGTGCGGCCGCGGCGGAGGTCTCCCCCGAAGAGCTTCTGGCGTGGTACGAGGAGCAACTGGCCGCCGCGATGGACGCCGACCAGCGAGCCGAGCTGCAGGAGGCACGGGACTGGGTGGCCGTCGGCAACTCGCCCGACTCCCGGTGGTCGGCACTCCAGTCATACGACGCCGTCCTCGCCGAACTCCCCGGCCTCCTCGTGCTACTCGACGATGATGACGCACGCCTGCGGACCCGGATCGCCTACCTCCTGGCCTGGTTCCCCGAACTCTCCACCACCTCCCTGCCCCGCCTCCTCTCCCTTGCCGCCCACGAGAAGGACCCGGTCACCGCAGCCACCGCGCTGCTCGCCGCAGGCCTCCTCGGACCCGCTTCCACGGTCGAGGACATCACCCCGTACCTGGATGCAGCAGACCCGCTGATGCGGTGGGCCGCAGCCACCGCCCTCATCCGTCTCGCCGGCCTCGACGAAGCCGCTGTCGGCCCCGGCCTGCTCGGCCGGACCGTCACGGAACTCACCGCAGCTGCCCGCCACCCGTTCGACCGCGTAACCGACTACTTCGGGGGCGACCTCCACGCCCACATCGAGCGCACCCTCCACGCCCTGCCACCCGGCACGGACCCGGCCGCCGTGCACGAGGCACTCGACGCGTGCCTGCCCCGCATCTTCTGGGACTGCCACGGGACCCGCACCCGCAGAGCGATCGAGGAGCTCTTCCCCGCTCCTCAGCCGCACCCCGCACCCCACTACGCCGACCTGACAGCGGCGCAGCAGCAGCTGCTGGGCGATCTCGCCGGCCACCGGCATCCCTGGCTCATCCGCTCGTCCGCCGACCGGCTGCAAGACCTCGGCCTTCCACACACGCAGGAAGCCCTGCAGTCCTTCGTTGGAGCGCACCGCACTGCCCAAAGCACCGCGCCGCGAGCGAAGGAGCGCTCAGGAACGTAAGGGCGACACGGCTGTTCAGCGCGACACGCACGCTGCACAAACGCGGGGCCCTGCTCCCGGATTGTGAGGCGCTGGTTTCCGTTCCTCACTCAGTTGAAAGAACAGAGCACGTCAGGTGATGAGTGGCGATGGCCGATTCCAAAGAACCTCTCATCACCCTTGCCCGGTCGTCCTGGGCCGGGACTGGGCGCTGCTGGGGGAGGTGGCGAGGGTGGTTGGGGTGGGCCGGGCTGGGGTGCAGAGTTGGCGCCGCCGCTACGCCGACTTCCCCGCCCCGGCCAGAGGTATTGAGGTGCATCCGCGGTTCGACCGCGCGGCCGTCGTGGCCTGGCTGCTCGCTCACGACAAGATTGGGGTTCCCATCGGGATGCCGTCGGCGTCGCTGACCGTGGTGGGCCCGGGGCGCCGCACGGCCCGGTTCCGGCTCGACGGCCCGCACCTCGTCTTGGCCGAGGACGCCGAAGGGGAGGACGTGCTGTCCGGCTGGTCGACTGACGAGGACGCCCTGGCCGCCCTGACGGCGGGGGAGTTCGGGGCGTCGCTGGGCCGGCTGACGGCGCCGGGGACGGTCCCGTTGGCGGTGAGGGGCCGGGTGCGGCTGGTCGAGCGGTTCCGGTCAGGGTCGGGTGGCCTGAGGGTGACGCTGGGCTGGCCGGCCGGCCTGCGGGGTACGGCCGCCCGGCGGCCGGGGTAGGGGGGCCTCGGCCGCCACAACGAGCACGCCTGGCCGCGCGTGTTCGGCCGCCCGGTCGCGCTGTCCCCGGAACCGGTCCGGCAGGTCGGCGAGCACCTGGCCGCGGCCGGCCCCGTGCACGCCTGGGCCGGGGTGCGGTTCGCGGCAGCGTGGGGGCCGTGACGTCCTGCACGCGGTGCTGGTCTGGCTGCAGGCGGCGGCGGAGATCGGCGCCGACCGGGCCGTCGGCTGCGGAGGCATCTACCGGCACCCGGTCAGGTTCAAGCGGCTGCGCCTGGACACGTGACGGCCGACGCTGTTTTGTCCTTCGGCCGCGGTAGTGCTGCCGTCGGCTGAGAAGGGCGAGGCCCGGCTTGTCTGGTTCTGGGGCTGGCCCGCGAGCCGGGGCGGCTACGCGGGGTGTTCCGGGTCGACGGAACCCCTGCGCCCGGGCCGCCTTGTCGGTCAGGTTCTTGCCTGCACCGTGTCTTGCCGGGGCCCGCGTCCGCGCACTGCCCCTCCGGTCCGGCTCTCGTGGGCGAGCCGGTGCAAGGGGCGGTACTGGAGCTCGGTCGGATGCCCAGGCAGCGAAGACCTCGCCTATCGAGCCCATTGGAGGCCGAAGCCGGCGAGTGCTGGCTCTGGTTCCGGTCTGGGGAGTGGCCTGATTTTGCCAGGCTGGCGGGAATTCTTCTTCTGGTGGCGGGTTTATGGAGGTTGATGTTGATCAAGCTCAAAGTTTCCTCAAGTGGGTTACTTGGTCAACGATCGGAGGGATAGATTCCCTGTCGACCGAAGAAGTGCAGTGCATGTCTGCGATGCGTGCTGAAAATTTGAAGTGGGGAACTTCTTCATGAAGAAGATTGTTTCTGGCATCGTTTTGGCTGCCATTATCGGGGGTTCGGTTTTAGTGGGGGGCGCCGGTGTGGCGCACGCTGACTCGGGCCCTCAGCCCGTAGTCCAGTCCGTTCAGGTGAGCGCGATCGAGGAGGCTCGATCGAAGTGCATCATGTCCAAGAGCAAGCGGGACTGTGAGTACCTGATGACTCACGTCAGGATGAACGAGATGGTCAAGGACTGCCTGGTCAAGGGTGGTATCGGGGGAGCGGGCGCCTTGATCGTCGCCCGCTTCATCAGTAAGGATGTCGCGAAGGACATCGTTTCCAAGACGGTCGTCGCCGGCGCCACGGGGTGCCTGGCCGCTCTCGCGTAGGACGGGGGATTCCATGGTCAAGATAGCGTTTACTGCCCTCTGGGCGGGCGTGGTTGTTCTGGTGAACTGGGTTCTCGACGGCAGCATGTGGGGCCAGTACTTGGCGACGTTCCTCCTCGCGGGGATTTACGCCTTCACCCTAGGGAAAGTCGACTCTCTTCGTGGCAAGAAAGTCGACGAGATGTCTAAGTAACTGTTTCTTGACCACGGCTCCCAATGGAGGGGCAGCGAAATCCGGCGCAAGCCTATTCTGATGCCTATCTGATTTCTCCATCTGAATTCCTGCCCCTTGGTGAGAGGCCAGGCAACCCCCGGATCAGTCCAGGGCGTGCCTGGCCTCTTTGGCCACGGTCGGGCGTGCTGCCCTGCGGGGTGCGGGACTGCGACCGGCTGAGGACCTGGGCCATGATGTCGTGTGACAGGACGGTGGCGCCGGCGGCCACTGTGCACGGTGGTGGCCAGCTCCTTGCCGGTGCTGTCTCCGAGGAGGAGCCGGAGGCCCCGGCGTTCAGTGCCTGGATCGGCTGGCCGTCTGTGTCGAACGTGGTCGTCAGGAGGACCTCCGGCGGCTTCTCCAGCCGGAGCAGTTGCGATGTGACCGCGATGCTGCTGACCTTCGGCATGTGCAGGTCGAGGATGACCACGTCCGCTGGGCGAGCGCGGTACGGATGGCTTCGGCGCCGTCGGCCGCCTCACCGGCGACTTCGATTTCGTCGGGTGCCGCGAGGACGGATCGCAGTCCGGAGCGAATGAGGCTTTCGTGGTCGGCGATCAAGGATCAGCGCGAACACCGTGCTCCACTACGGCAAGACGGCGCTCTGACCGGGCCGGACAGGGAGCACGCCGAAACGTCGATGCTCGTGCTGCACCTGCTCCAGTCCGCGCTCGTGCACGTCGACACCCTGCTGGTGCAGCAGATTCTGGTCGAACCGGCATGGGCGAAGAGGCTGAGCGATGAGGACCGGTGCGGACTGACCGCGCTGTTCTGTTCGAACTCGCCATGGACAAGCGGCTCGACTTGGGACTGCCGGTCAGCGTGCCGCATCCACGCTCCGCTGAAGCCACCGCGGCCGCGCGCTTCCCCTCGGGGCACCGCGCGACGCTCAACTCCGCCCCCACGGCTTGGCGCTGTCAGCGGACTCGCCCGGTGAGACGAGTCCTGTCTCGTAGGCGAGGACGACGGCCTGGGCCCGGTCGCGCAGGGTCAGTTTGGCGAAGATCCGGGCCACGTGGGTCTTCACTGTCGCCTCACTGAGCGTCAGTTCCTGCGCCAGTTCGGTGTTGGAAAGTCCCCGGCCCATGAGCGTCAGCACCTCGCGCTCGCGCGGCGTCAGTGCGGCCAGGTCTCGGTGGACGGCTGGGGTTGCGAGGCCCGAACCGGTTCTGGGGGCGCTAGGGGCGAAGCGTTCCACCAGGCGGCGGGTGATCGAGGGTGCGAGCAGGGCGTCACCGGTGTCGACCAGACGCACGGCGGCGGCCAGATGTGCGGGGGTGACGTCTTTGAGCAGGAATCCGCTGGCTCCGGCGGCGAGGGCGGCGTAGACGTATTGGTCGAGGTCGAAGGTGGTCAGCATGATCACCCGGCAGTCCGGGGCCTGCGCGAGGATGCGGCGGGCGGCTTCCAGGCCGTCCATGACGGGCATCCGGATGTCCATAAGCACGACGTCGGGCCGCAGCCTCCGCACGGCGGCAACGGCCTCGGCCCCGTCACCCGCTTCGCCCACCACGTCGATGCCGCGGGCGGTCAGGATCAGGCGAAAGCCGGTGCGGACCAGTTCCTGGTCGTCGGCGATCACGACGCGCGGGGCGGGCTCGGTGCGCGTCGTCACGGCCGGTCCAGCGGGATCCGGGCGCGGACGCGGTAGCCGCCGCCGAGGCGGCGGCGGGCGTCCAGGTCGCCGCCGTAGACGGCGACCCGCTCCCGCAGGCCGAGCAGCCCGCGTCCCGTTCCGTCCGCCTGGCCCGTGACCGGCTCTTTCCGCTCGGGCCTGCTGCCCGACAGGACGCTCGGTCCGCTGTTCAGCACCTCGACGCGCAGGTAGTGGTCCGCGTATCGCACCGTCACCTCGGCTTTCGCTCCGTCCCCGTGCTTGAGGGCATTGGTCAGGGCCTCCTGGATGATTCGGTAGGCGGTGACGTCGATCCCGGTCGGCAGCGGGCGCGGCTCACCCGAGATGCGCATCTCGACGGCCAGGCCGGCAAAGGCGATCCGGTCGATCAGCGGGCTGAGCCGGCTCAGGCTCGGCTGCGGTGACAGGTCCATACCGTAGGGCTCGTCGTCGCCGTTCTGCGCGGGTGCGAGGAGGCCGAGCAGGTGCCGCAGCTCGGTCATCGTGTTCCGCCCGGCGGTCTCGACGGCGCTCATCGCCGCGGCCGCCTCCTCGGGCATCGTGGCCAGCACCTCGCGGGCGGCCCCGGCCTGGACCACCATGAGGCTCACGTTGTGGCTGACGATGTCGTGGAGCTCGGCCGCGATCCTGGCCCGCTCGGCGTCGACCGCGGTCCGCGTCGCGCTCTCGCGCTCCCGCTCCAGCAGCCAGCCGCGCTCCTCGATGGCCTCCCGGTGCCGCCGCCGCGCCCGCGCCGCCGCCACGTACAGCCACCCAGCGGCGCCAACTGCCGCCGCCAGGGCGATGACGAGCCAGATCGTCCAGGATTCCCCCACCCAGTCATCTTCGCAGGTGTCCGGCGCGCCCCCGCTTCGGCCCCGGATCCAGCTCCGTACATCCCTGGGATGACCTCCCCGGTCGGATACATCCGGGGGGTGACGCCCCGTCGCCGGGCCCGGCCTAGGTTCGAGGCATGACAACGGATCATGAGGGCGCCCGGCAAGTGGTGGTGCGGCTGGACGGCGTACACAAGGAGTACGGCGACGCGAAGGCGTTGGACGGCCTGTCGCTCGAGATCAGGGCGGGGGACGCGGTCGCAGTGATGGGCCCTTCCGGCTGCGGCAAGTCCACCTTGCTCAACATGGTGGCCGGCCTGGACCGGCCGACCTCGGGCACGGTCGAGGTACAGGGGCATGACCTCGGGAAACTGAACGAGACCGGCTTGGCGCTGTTCCGGCGGCGGAACGTCGGCATGATCTTCCAGTTCTTCAACCTCATCGACGATCTGCCCGCCCTGGACAACGTGGCGCTGGCCGCGCAGCTGACCGGTACCCCGGCCCGGCAGGCGCGCCGCCGTGCTCTGGAGCTCCTGGACGAACTCGGTGTCGCCGAGCGCCGCAACAACTATCCGGCGACGCTCAGCGGCGGTGAGCGGCAACGGATCGCCGTGGCCCGGGCTCTGATGAACCGTCCCGCGCTGCTGCTGGCTGACGAACCGACGGGCGCCCTCGACAGCCGCTCCGGGGAACAGGTGATGGACCTGCTGATCGACCTCAACCAGATCGGCCAGACCCTGTTGATCGTCACCCATGACCCGCAGCTGGCCACCCGCTGCGCCAGCCGCCTGGTCGAAGTCGCCGACGGCCGGGTTGGCCGCGAGAGCGCGCTGGAGGCGACCGCGTGAGCGCCGTATGGAGAGCCTCACGCGCGGCCGTCAAGCGTCGCCGGCTCCAGACCTTCGTCATCGGGCTCGTCGTCCTCTGCTCCACCACGACCGTCCTGCTCGCACTGGGGCTGCTGGCCGCCGCCTCGGGCCCCTTCGACAAGGCCTACGCCCAACAGCGCGGCGCCCATACGACGGCGTCCTTCGACACCACGAAGGTCTCCCAGGAGCAGCTGGCACGGACCGCCCGGCAGCCCGGGGTGGAAGCCGCGGCCGGACCGTTCGGACAGGCCGTAGTCGACATCCCCAAGGACTGGCTCTGGATGGCGGGCGGCACCCTCAGCGTGGTGGGCCGGGCCGATCCGGCGGGCCCCGTGGACCGGATCGAACTGCTTGAGGGCCACTGGGCCACCAAGCCCGGCGAGATCGTCGTCAACTGGTCCGTCCAGGGCTCCCCCGGCACGGAACTCCTCGGCACCAAGCTGGAGGTCCCCGGCGGAACGAAGCTGACCGTCGTCGGATTCGCCACCAGCATGAGCAAGTCGGCGAGCGCCTGGGTCTCGCCCGAGCAGCTGACCGCCCTGAACCCGACCTCCGCCCAGATGCTCTACCGCTTCACGGACTCCGCCAACGAGGCCGAACTGAGCACCGCGCTGTCCAAGGCCACCGCGGGACTGCCCGGGGACGCGCTGACCGGCACCCAGACCTACCTCACCCTCAAGCAGGCCTTTTCCGCGCTGGCCGACGCCTACCTCCCGTTCATGACGCTCTTCGGCGTCCTGGGCCTGCTGGTCTCCACCCTGATCGTCGGCAACGTGGTCAGCGGGGCGGTCGTCTCCGGATACCGGCACATCGGGGTGCTCAAGGCCCTGGGCTTCACACCGAACCAGGTCGTCGCCGTCTACCTGACGATGCTCTCCGTACCGGCCTTCGTGGGCTGCGTCCTTGGCACGCTGGCCGGCAACGCGCTGGCCGGACCGATCCTGAAGGTCGCGTTCACCGGCATCGACGTGGGCCGGGCCTCAGTCGGCGAGATCAGCCCGTGGGCGTCCGTGGCCTGCCTCGTGGGCATGCCCGCCCTCGTCCTGCTTGCCGCGCTGGTCCCCGCCCTGCGAGCCCACCGGCTACCTGCCGCGCAGTCGATCAGCGCGGGCGGCGCACCGCGGACCGGGCGCGGGCTGCGCGTCCAGCGGATGCTCGGCGCCACCCGGCTGCCCCGCCCGGTCAGCCTGGGCCTCGGCCAGCCGTTCGCCCGCCCCGCCCGCACCTTGCTGACCATGACGGCCATCGTCCTCGGCGTCACCACGGCGACCCTGTCGACCGGACTGACCAGCACCTTGCTGGCGTACGGCGAGGTCGGGCGGGAGGACGGAGGCGCCCGGATCCACGTGACGACCGGCGGGTCGGGCAACGACCGGACCCCACCCCGCCTCGGTGACGTTCAGATCGAGGAGCGGCTGCGCTCCCTGCCGGGCGCACAGGGCGTACGGGCCCGCGCACTGTCCCAGGCGAACATGACCGGACAGAACCAGCCCGTCTTCGCCGACTTCTACCGCGGCGACAACTCCGTGTACGACCACACCATCGTCAAAGGCCGGGCGCCGAAGGCGGCGGGCGAGATCGTGGCCGGGCCGGCCTTCCTGACCCAGCGCGGCCTGAAGCTCGGTGACCGGGTCACGCTGGAACTGAACGGCAGGAAGATCATCGCGACGGTCGTGGGCCAGGTCATCGAGGGCGACGCCCGTGCGCTGGAGGCCACGTGGGAGAGTTACACCGAGCTGGCACCGGGCTCCCACGCCACCGAGTACACGGTGCGGCTCGCCCCCGGCGCCGACGCGCGCGCCTACACCGAGGCGGTCGCGGCGCTCGACCCGGCCCTGCACACCTCGGTCCTCGACTCCGCCAACGCCGGCACCGCCACCGTCATCACCTTCTCCACGGTGTTCACGGTGCTGCTGACCCTCGTCGCCTCGCTCGGCGTCTTCAACACCGTCCTGCTGAACACTCGCGAGCGGCGCCGGGACCTGGGCATGCTCAAGTCGATCGGCATGACCCCCCGGCAGGTGGTGGTGATGATGGTGACCTCGGTCGCCGGGCTCGGCGTGGTCGGCGGACTACTCGGCATCCCGCTCGGGATCGCCGCCCACCGGCTCGTCGTGGACCACGTCGGAGTGATCGCCTTCCCCGCGTATATGAAGGACGTGTGGCACGCGCCGCAGCTGGCCACGATGCTCCTGGCAGGTGTGGTGATCGCGGTCCTCGGTGCCCTGGTCCCGGCCAGGTCGGCGGCCCGGATGACCATCGCCTCGGTACTGCACACCGAGTAGATCAGCCGTCAGCACCAGCCTCTGGATCGGAGTCAGCACAAAGGAGCGGCCCGGTCACGACAAGATCGGCGTCCCCATCGGCATGCCAGCCGCGACGCTGGCTGCGGTGGGTCCGGGGCGTCGTACGGCCCGCTTCCGCCTTGACGGCCCGCACCTCGTCTTGGCCGAGGACGCCGAAGGGGAGGACGTGCAGTCCGGCTGGTCGACCGACGAGGACGTCGACGCCCTGGCCGTCCTGGCCGAGGGCGAGTTCCGGGGCGGCGCTGGGCCGGCTGACCGTGCCGGGGACGGTGCCGTTGGTGGTGAGGGGCCGGGTGCGGGTGGTGGAGCGGTTCCGTTCGGGGGCGGGTGGCCTGAGGGTGACGCTGGCCTGGCTAGCCGGCCTGCGGGGCACCGCCGCCCGGCGGCCGGGGTAGGGGGTTCGGGGGCGGCCGTCGGCCCCGCGGTGGGAGGCTGCTCGCATGGATGCTTCATGGTGGACCGGCAGGTATACGGGGCGGAGCCAGACGGGACGGATCCCGGGCCGCGGCCGGATCACGACTACGTGGAGTTGGTCGGCGGGCCGCTGGACGGGCTGCTGCTCGGCGTCACCTGCTGGCAGTCGCAGGAGGTCGTGGACGGGGCGTTGCTGATGTCGGATCACGGGGCGTTCGGGCCCGGTGGCCGGTCCGACTACGAGCCGGCTGCCCCCGGCCTCGGCGGCGTCGGCCGGTCCTTCTGGCGGGGCTACGTCCCGTTGCCGCGGCCGGCCGTCCGGGTTCGGCCGGGGGCCGGTTAGGGTGCGGGTAGCCCGTGCCGACATGGCGTGCGCGGGTGAGGCCCGGTGCCCACCGTGTGTGGGGGCAGTACTGCCGAGCCGCCTACACCTTCAGCACGCGTTCCAGGGCGGCGCGGACGACGTCCCCGGTCGTGACCACCCGGGCGGCGGCGCGCTCCCGTTCAGCGAGCGCCTCGGGCGGCGCCGCGGAGCGCCCGGCGGCGGGCCCCGGCCCCCATCGGTCGGTCCAGGCCTGGAGGGCCTGGACGTGGGGCAGGCCGCTCCAGTACACCCCCCCGCGTCAACGGCACCCACAGCGCCTCCGGCAGGGCGACCATCAGCCGGCCGGTCAACCCCGCACCCGCCCGCGGCCCCGTCCCGCCCAGCGTCTGCCCCGACTTCGCCGCGTCCGCCGGAACGCACTCCCACTCCCGCAGCAGCCCGCGCTGCTCCAGCTCGGCCCGAAGCCCCGGAGCCAGCACGAGTGCCCGCGTCGGCCGGTGCCAGCCCGGACTCCCGCCGCTGATGCGGCCCGGCACGGATCCGCGCCTGGGCTGCATGACGCTGTGCGCCCCGGAGCAGGGCCAGTTCCTCCGGCGGAGCCTCCTCGGCGGGCGCCGAGGGCCAGTCCCTCGGCGCCCGCGTCCTGTAGCGGCCGCAGCCCAGCCGTGCCCGGCGCGCAGCCCCGGCTTCATCCGTCCCATGCCCGGCACAACGCGCGGGCCCCGCAGGCGGTATTGGTCGGCGGGGGGAGTTCGGGCCTGCCCGCATCCCTCGAGCCGCTGTGCCGCCCTGGGGTGGAAGAGACCTCGGCACGCCGTGCGCGGGGCGGGCTCATGATCGAGACAATGTGGTGACTGTCTGCAATCCCTCTGGCTTGTGGTTTTTGCATCTGGCCCGTGTTGCAGGGGGTGTAAGGGGCAGGTGTGCAATTGAGCCACACTCGAACACCTGCCGCGGAGTGGGGTGTTCTGCGGATATGGTTCAAGGCGCCTTGGGGGGAGGCGCTTGTGCGAATGTTTCCTCCCTCCGCCATTCCCTCACGCAGGGTCAACGAGAAGGGAAGGAGATCCGATGAGTGCTTGGCGAAAGAAGACAGCCGGTCTGATGGCCGGTGTTGCGCTCCTGGGGATCGGCGGCATCACGCCGGCGAACGCGGGCGTCACCGAGGGCCAGTTCGAGTCCCGTATCGAATGGTGGACGGCCCCGACCGAGTCGCGGCGCTGGTATGACAGCAACAGCAGCTCGGACTACACGGGCATCTACTTCGAGGACTGCACGGCGGACGGCGGTGGCGGGTTCAACTACGCCGATCTGCGTCTGTGGAAGGACGTCCCCGGCGCCCCGGACCGGAGCAAGGGAACCCGGAGAAACTACTGCGGGTGGGTCGACTACGGCGACCCCGACGATGCAGGCAACTACTACTTCGCGCTGACTGACGTGTCCAGCGGCACATTCATCTCCGTCCGCTACGTGAAGGTCGGCTGGTAGTGCCGGCGTTGAACACGTAGTACGAGGGTCCCGGTGGATTCAGCACCGGGACCCTCTGGTGTCCACTCTCCCATGAGCAAGGCCTTCCCGCTGACAGCGGGAGGCGGATTGTGCGTTCCTCATGTCTCTGATCTTTGATCGCGTTTCCTTCCGCTACGGCCGGAATGCGCCCGTCTTCAGCGAATTCAGTCTCCGGATTGACGCACGGGCAACGGTCCTCCTCGGCCCGAACGGAGCCGGCAAGTCCACGCTGATGGCCTTGGCCGCGTCCCACCTTCCGCCCTCGTCCGGGTCGGTCACCTTCCACGGAGGTGCCGCGAAGGGCCGGCACCTGGCCGCCTACCGTGAACGCGTGGCGTGGATCCCCCAGCAGATCACCCCCATGCCCGGGCTGACCGTACGCGAACAGGTCGCCTATGCGGGATGGCTGAAGGGCATGTCGAAGGACTTGGCATGGAAAGCGTCAGAGGACGCGCTGCGCCGGGTCGACCTCACCCGCCTCGCGGGGCGCAAGAGCCACCAGGTGTCCGGTGGTCAGCTCCGGCGCATGGGAATCGCCGGGGCGCTGACCCACCGTAGCAAGCTGATTCTGATGGACGAGCCGACCGCCGGCCTCGACCCCACGCAGCGCCTGGTGTTCCGTGAACTCGTCGAGGACCTGGCCGACAGCGTGCAGGTGATCGTCTCCACGCACCAGACCGAAGACCTCGCCGACCTGTACACCCAGGTGGCGGTCCTCGCCCACGGAAAGATCTGCTTCCAGGGCGGTCCCGCCGACTTCCACGCCCTGGCACCGACCGCCACGCGCGGACGCGACCAGGCCGAAGCCGCCTACATGATGCTCGTCGGACGGGAGATCTGACCGATGCGCCTCACCACTCTCCTGCGGTCCTCCTCCGCCGGATTCATGCTCGTCCTCCTGGCGGGCTACATCCTGCTGCTCCTGTCGGCCCCGATCACCGCGGGCACCGTCCCCGGGTACGGGCCGTCGGTGCTCGGCAACGCCTCGTACGCCATCCCGTTCGCTGCCGCCGCGTGCGCGGCGAGCGGGGCGTGGGAAGGCGCACGCCTACGGCGGGGCAACGTCTTCGGGCAAGCTCCGTCGCGCAGTCGGCTCGCCATCGTGCTGCCGTTGCTGGCCCCGGTATGGGTGATGGGCGTTGCCGGAATGCTCATCGCGGTCGGTGTCGCGGTCTCGGCCGCCGCAACCCTTCCGTCCCTCTCCCACCTGGGCATGCTCGCGGTGTACGCGCTGCTGATGGCTGCGGCCACGCTGGCCGGCTACCTCCTGGGCGGCCGCCTTCCGCGCCTTGCGGCCGCACCGCTGGCGATGGTCGCCGGGTTCTGCCTGACCGCGTTCCCCGGATCCTGGGACACCCCATGGCCCCGCCACCTGGTCGCGGGCGCCTACGACAGCTGCTGCTCGGTCGGATCGGTGATCGACCCTGTGGCCGTGTGGGCGCCGCTCCTGTTCAGCGGAGGGATCATCACCGCATGCCTCCTCGCGATCGGCCAGACCGACCGCTGGAAGCCCCTGGCCGCCCTCGTCGCAGCCTCCGCGGCCTCGGTGCTCATGGTCGTGAACATGGGCTACAACCCGGTCGCAGAGCGAAACCCCGACGCGCTGGTCTGCGACACCGCCGACGTTCCGGAAGTGTGCCTGTGGCCCGAGACCCCGGGACGCACCCGGATAATAGCGACCACACGCGCCTACAGCAGCCGCCTCAAAGACGCCGGGCTTCCCGTGGTCCCCTCCCTCACCCAAAGCCGTGATCTCAAGCCCGGACAGGCCGGCTTCGGAGGCAAGGGCGGGATTCGCGAGCAGGACATCACCGCCAACCTCGCCAACACCCTCCTGCCCGCCATACCCGAATGCGCCCGAACCAGCCACACGTACCCGGCCTTCCCCGCCCGGGGACCGCTCACCGCATGGTTGACGGCCATCGCCACCCAAGCACCCCCAGCGCCTGTCCAGGGCCGTGTCTCCCCCGACGACGCGAAACTCGCCCAGCAGGTCCTCACGCTCCCTTCCGACCGTCAGCACGCCTGGTACGAAGCGAACCGGGCCGCGCTCACCGGATGCGACAAGAAGCCGGCCCTGAACCCTGAAGGAGCGGGCCGGTGAATTGGTGGGCAGCATCCCGCAACGTCCCGGCGCTCGCCGCCGTCACCGTTGTGACGGCCGGCACCGGCCTGGCGTTCGGACAGAGCCGCATCCCCATACCCGCGATGGTCGGCGGCGCCGGAAACTTCCTGCTCGCCGCGCTGATCACCGTCATCCCCGCCGTGATCTGGCTCGCCTTCACCGGCCGCGCCCGGAACACCACGGAAACCGTGGCCGTACGGGCAGTCCACCGCTGGGACACCTTCCTCGCCGGCGCATGCGCAGCCCTCACCCTCGCCATGGCCGTCCTCGGCCATTCCGCAGGAGCCGCCCCCGTGGCCCTGGCCATCGGCCGGAACACCGCCTTCTACCTCGGACTCGCCCTGCTCCTCGTCCCCCTTGCCGGCCCCCGGATCACACCACCGGTCCTGACCGCCATCCCCCTGGTTCTTGCCGTCGCGGGATGGAAGAGCGGCGGTCGTGGAGCGCAGCCGTGGGCCATCGTCCTGCACCCCGCGGCCAGCATGCCCGCCTTCTTGGCAGGCGTGGCGGTCCTCGTCGCCGGGGCGACGTTTAGCAGCCTCAAGCCCCCGCGCGTCACCCTCTGACCGATCGTTTCAGAACGACGTCCGGAGTCGTCGCAGGCAGATGATGCTGCAGGCGAGGTGCAGCCGTCCAAGGTGGTGGAGGTCGGCTCGGATTTCGCAGCGGACCCGGAGGCCTGTGAATTGGTGGAGCCCAACGAAGGTTCGCTCGAGGACCATCTGGTCTTGATGGTGCCCTCGCGGGTGATCTTCGGCGTGATGCCGCAGGCGTGAACCAGACGTCGGTACTTGATAGTCATGAGCGAAGCGGCAGGGTATGCGGCTCCCTGGGGCGATGGCGCGCCGGCGAGGTGATGCGATGCACCTTGCCGGCCGCCCGTGCTGGGCTTCACCTGCTGACGGCGAGCCTCACGATGGCGCTGCGGCCCTGGTAGAACTTGTCGATCTGGACGCGGGTGCCGTAGCCGCAGGCCCGTACCTCGTCCGCGTAGTTCCGTCCCTTCGGGGTGATCCGGACGACCGCGCACAGGGCGTCGCGGCGGGTGTCCTCCACCCACCCGTCGACGTAGAGCGCGGTCTGGCCTTCGACCTGGCGGCAGGTCAGGGTCCAGCTGGCCTTTCCGGCGTCGGTTTTGGGGGATTCGCGGGTCGGGCAGGTGGCTGCGCCGGCGGGAGTGGCGGTGGCCATGACGGTCCCGCCGACCAGGACGGCAGTGGCCAGGAGGGCTCGGAGGGTAGGGGCCAGGCGCATAGGTCTTCCTTCCGTTGGGTTTGTGCCGACGGTAGGAGGCTTCGGGGCTGGGACGATCACCGTTACCACCAAGGGATGACGCGGTCCATCCCTGAGGGTGACCTGTTGGCAGCGGTGGCGGTGTACTCATGCATGTGCTCAGCGAACGGACTCCGTCGCTGATGGTTCTGGGTCTAAATCGAGGTGCCGTGGCCTAGCCCGGCGCCGAAGCCGCACCGGCAGCCGGACCCGCGGCCGGGGTGCCCGCTGCCCGGCCCGCCCCCGCCCCCGCCCCGAACGCGGCGCCTGCCGCGCCGCAGGGTGCCTCCGCCCCAGCCCCTGCTGCTCCCGATCCGGCCCCGAAGGGGCGGACCATGCGCAGAGCGACGTACGACTCGCTGCCCGCCCGGGCGCCCAAGCCGAACCCTGCATAGGCAGTACCTCGGAAGCGGCCTCGACGGAGGCCCCCACCGCAGGACTGCGTCTGGACTGCCCGAACGGGGCAGGCAGCTTCATGGCAGGCGCAGCGCTGGTTACTCGGTATGACGCCGCCACCGGTACAGGTGACATCATCGGAGTTGCCTCCGCGTCCCGGGGATCCCGTCCCTTCGGGGCTGCCCCAACCACGGTGTACAGCCCCTACTTCGGCTCCGACGTCCAGGACCTGTGCGAAGAGGCGGTTCGTGGCAGCAAGCCTGTAGCCACACCTTCCGTCACGCCGGTACCCGTGAAGCCGAGCCCCTCTGCGCCAGGCACGTCGGGTTCGCCATCCCCGACCCCGCCCGCCGGACAACCGGCGCCGTCCGGATCCAGCAAGCCCCCGGCCAGCGGGGAGCTGCAGGCGACTCCGGAGCAGATCGCGGCCGCCAAGCGAGCCGAGGCGTACTGGACCCCGGAACGCATCGCCAGCGCCGTACCCGTGGACAGCGGTAAGGCGAAGGACGGAGCCACATCTCCCGAACGCGGCGCTGTGGCGGGAGCTCCGTCCCACTTTGAGAACAAGGGAGTCGCGACGGTGGGTGTGTTCCTCATCACGGAGGACGACGACCCGCAGTCCGACCCTGGTGCACGCCCGCAGTTCTGCACGGGCTCGTCCGTGACCTCGCCGACGAAGTCGATCGTGATAACGGCGGCCCACTGCCTCAGTGACAATGACCGGTTTAAGCACCTGGCCTTCGTCCCGGGCTGGAAGCCCGATCCGGCCAATCCTTCCCGAGGCACGGCGCCCTACGGCGTCTTCCCCATTCAGCAGGGAAAGGTCTACATCGACGGCCGCTACCTGACCCTGGGGCCGGTCAGGGGTGACGACCTGGACTTCGCGTTCCTGCGCAGCGGCCCTAACGCCAAGGGCCAGTTCCTTGAGGACGCCACCGGTACCGGAAACAAACTGACCACCATCCACTTCTCCGAACTCGCCCAGAAAAACGTCAGCCTCTTCGGCTTCCCCGGAGACTCGAAGGCACCGCTCGCCTGCGGCCCCACGACCACTTCGGGCTACAGTGACCGCTTCCTCAAGATCGCGTGCAACGGCTACGCACCCGGCGTCTCCGGTGGGCCCTTCCTGCGCAACTTCGACGGCAAGCGCGGCGAGATCATCGGCGTCATAGGAGGATACAAAACCGGCGGCCCGACCAGCGACATCTCGTACTCTTCACAGTTCGACGGCGAAGTCACCCGACTGTTCAACCAGGCGGTCAACAACGAGACACCGGACCAGGGAACGCGCAGTGAACTCGGCAACGCAGACCTCTGGAAGCACGCGGTCGGCGCAGCATCCGGAACCTTCCACACCAGCTCCCAGCAGTACGGCGACTCCGACCTGATCGTGCGATGGGACGACGGCGAGGTCACGCTATACCCGGGCGACCAGAACTTCGGCTTCCACCCCGGCTGCCAGAAGGACATGCCCTGCGAGGCACAGCTGGCCAGGCCGAACGATCTGTTCAAGAAGTACGCAGATCTCATCACCGCGGGCGACTACGCAGGCGGCGCAGCCTACGACCTCCTGGTCAAATGGGTGGACGGCGAAGTGACGATCTACCCCGACATCGACCAGAACACCAAGCTCCCGACCTCCCTCGACCAGCACCTGCCCAACGAGATCACGGTGGCGCCCGCCAACTCCGTGTGGAAGTACGCCCGCGGCATCGCGACGGGCAAGTACGCCGGGAACAGGTGGCCGGACGACCTTGTCGTCCGGTGGAGCGACGGGGAGGTCACCAAGTACGTCGACGTCGACGGCGCCGGCCTGCACGCCGAGGAACAGCTGGCGGCACCGAACGACCTGTGGCAGTCGGCTGCTCTCATCACAGGCGGCGATTTCGACGGCGACAGCAACGACACGACGCCCAACCACGACCTGCTGGTGGTCTGGACGAGCGGAAAGGTGAGCACGTACCCCGACGTCAGAGTCGGCGGGGTACGAAGCGAAACGGTCGTGTCGACCGCTGAGGGCAATGACACCTGGACGCACGCCCGGGTGATCGCGGCCGGCGAGTATGGGGCGAACGATTGGGAAGACGACCTCTTCGTCCGCTGGTCCGATGGTGAGGTCACCATGTACGGCAACACGCAAGCCAGCGCCATGGGACGCGAGTACGTCCTTGTGCCTCCGTTGCCGGGCTTGGGTGCCGTCGCGCCGACAGTCGTCGGCCGCCGTCCCGATGACCCGTGCGCCAACGTCTGCGGGCCCGAGCTCTACCGCCGCACGCACTGACGTCGTCCACCCACAGACAGCCGGGGTCCCGCGAGCACCAGGCGGGTCCCCGGCCCGCCTTCTAGGATGCTGCAATGCGGATACCCCGTACCCTCACCGTCCTGCTTGCGACCGCCGCACTGGCCACCGCCTGCACCCATGACGAAGGCAGTCGAGCCAGGCAGTGGGAACCTGACGACGCACTGCAACGCGTGCAGCGGGCCTTAGACGCCGACGACGCGGACACGACTGAGATCGCTGAGGCGTCCAGCTACCTTGCCTCCGGCATCGACCGGACCTTGGACACCCCCGGCGACAAGCCCTACCGCTTCGACATCGCCTGCGACACGGACGGAATCGCCACCGTGACCCTCAGCGTCACACGTGGCGCAGACGAACGCCGCTTCGACGTGCGCTGCGGAAACAGGCAGACGTTGCGCCTGAACGTCCCTGCCGGGCCCGCCTTCACCGTCAGAATCCCACGCATCGACAAGGAGCCGATCCCGAGCGGCGTCATCGTCTGGAACCTCAACTCCCTCGAGCCAGATGACGTGCACGGCTGCCCGGACGAAATCAAAGGCTGCAAGCAGTAGCAGAGGGCCCACCGAATGCGGCGCAGCAGGTAAGGGCCTGGCCCACTCCCACCGCCTCCAGCTGGATGGCCCGGGAGTTCCCGAGCGTCTGGTTTGAACGCTATGCGGACGATGCGGTGCTGCACTGCGTCACCGAGCGCCAGGCCCGCCAGGTGCTGGCCGCGCTCAGGGACAGGCTGGTCGAAGTCGGGTTGCAGCTGCACCCGGACAAGACCCGGATCGTCTACTGCAAGGACTCGTACCGGCGCGGCTCCTATGACGAATCCGGTGTTGATCACTTGGTGGGTGGCGTCTTTGAGCTGTGTATGTAGTGATCGTTTCAGGATTTGGTGTGGTGGCATGGTGGTGCTCTGTGTGGGGGTCTTCGGGGTGGGGAGGCTGGGTGAGGTGCGGGTGTAGTGATCGTTTCGGAATGTAGTGATCGTTGCGGGATTTCGCTTTGTCCCACTCCTCCACGGACGGTCCGCCGGCCAGCCGGGCGGCGAACCCGCGCGCGAGAAGGTCCGAGGCGACCACGGGCGCTATGGCCGTACCGGCCGCGTCGGTCAGGAACGTGCGTCGGAGCATCGGGTCCTCCAGGACGGCTAACGGCACATCCAGCGCCCGCGACAGCGCCGCGAGGTAGAAGCCGCGGGGGTAACTTTCCCGCGCTCCCAGCGGGCCACGTACTCCCGTGTCAGGGTGGTCCCGTGGGCGGCGTTGATCTCGTCAGCCAGACGGCCTTGCGACCAACCGTGCGCGGTGCGCAGTTCGCGGATCAACTCCCCGATGTCCATGCACCCAAGCCTGCCCCTACCTCTGCCCCTGCCCCACGGCATTGGACAGGTCGAAGGTATCGGCACCGGCCACCATGCGAAGGGGCACCCCGATGGCACCCAGCACCGATGACAGCGCCCGCCGCGAAGCCCTCAGTCTCTTCTACCCGCACCTGATCACCCCCGCGCCCCACTGCGAGCGCTGCCAGGGCTACGCCCGCTCCCGCGACACTGCCACCGGCCCCCTGCGCGGCACGGTCGTCACCGACATGCAGGTACTGATGAAGCGCTGCGCCCGGGCAGGGCACCGGTGACCGGCCGCCGGTACGCGGTGAGGCAGGCGGTGGTGGACCACGACCGCCAGGCGCAGGGGCGGGTGGTCGGCGTCTACCCGTCGCCGCTGGTGGTGCGACTGGAGGATGCCGCCGGGTTCCAGTGGATCGCCCGTACCGTCGCGTCTGAGGCCGATGGCCCGCGGCCGGCGGGGCCCGCGAAGGGGCTGCCGGTCGTCGCGGGGCGGGTGGTGGTGGACGTGGCGTCCACCGAACTGCGGGTGGGCGATCAGGTCCTGGCGCAGGGCCGCCTGCTGGCGATTGCGGACCTGCGATACCGCCACGGTGCCACCCGCACCATGATCCTGAGCAACGGCCAGGTAGCCGCGGCGGAGCGCATGGTGCGCGTCTACCACCCCGGCGCCGGCTGACCCCCGGGCCCGCCCGGCCCGGCCACCGGGCCGGGCAGTAGAAGCCTCAATCCCCCTCGGGTGCGGGGCTGAAGGTGGGAGCCTGGGCGGGTGGATGCTTCTTGGCTGGACCGCCGTGTGTACGGCTCGGAACCCGACGACCCCGAGCCGGGGCCGCAGTCGGGGCACGCCTACGTGGAACTGGTGGGCGGCCCCCTGGACGGCATGCTGCTCGACATCACCGGGTGGGACACCGACGAGATCGTGGACGGCGCGCTGCTGATCTGCCAGCGAGGCCAGTACGGGCCGGGCAGGCGGTCCGCGTACGAGCCGGCCGAAGGCCACGGCGGTGACCTCAGCCGGTTCGTGTGGCGGGGCGACGTCCCGTAGCCGGCGGCGGCCGGTCAGGGCGCGAGGACTGGGCCTGGTTAGGGTGTGGGTAGCCCGTGCCGATATGGCGTGCCCGGGCGAGGCCCGGTGCCCTGGCGTCCAGTGCGCTCTGGGGGCAGTACCACCGGGCCGCCCCCACTCTTCCCACCGGATCGGCGGCCGTTCTGGTCACCGGCCCCGCAGGGGCCGCCCCAGACGCCCGAGTTCTTCGAGCTGGCCCGCGCGGGCGGGGTCGGCCTCGCGTAGTTGCTGCCAGCGCCGTTCCCGCTCGGCCTGGTAGTCGGCGCGGGTGCGCCCCTCAGCAGCCGCGAGCCGCTCGGGGGTGACGGCGAACTTCGGGGCCGCCCATTCCTCCCAGGCCAGCCACCGCCCCTCAACTGTTTGAGATGGCCGAAATTGCAGGTCACCCCCAGCGTGGGTCAGGTGGGGCGTGTGTAGCCGTTCTCCGCCACCGTGACGGAGAACCGGAACGGCTCGTGGACGATGCCTGTCTCCTGGTTCCGGGGGAATCCTCCGGATGTGAGTGACACATGCGCGTGGTGCGGGTCAGCGATCTCGACCGGGCACGGGCGCCGGTACTGCCCCCGGCCTCGTTCGTGCAGGCAGGCGGCCTACCGGGACCGTCGGCGGGCCGCTGCCGCGATGCGGGCCAGGATCGCGCTGCTTCAGATCGGCTTTGAGATCCGTGGCCGGTGCGAGGCACTGGAGCAGGCACTGACCGAGGCGATGGAAGGCCGGCGCGCCGAGGCTGGGCTCCACAGCACTGCCGCAGGTGACTTCGCGCACCTGGCCCGAGAGCTGGTCCGCGTCGCCGTCATCGCGGACCGGGCAGCGGGCGCGACCTGGGAAGACATCGGCCGCCCCCACGACCTCACCGCCGATGCCGCCCGGGCCCGGTGGGGTCACCTCCGTCTCACCTGGCCCCCAAAGTGGCCCACGGCCTGATCGTCGGGTTCTCAATCAGGCACTGAGAGGCCGCGGGAGCCCGCTGGCCAGCGGGCTGGCAGGCCAGCCCCGCGGACCCTCGGCATGCTCCCAGCGACCCCCTTGACCACCTTCGGATCGACGGCGGTCAAGGGGTTGTCCGCCTGCCGATCGCAGGCGGCGGCGGGGTGGCGGGGCCTACGCCTGGGCGCGGGCGGCGGTCCAGTAGCGCAGGGGCAGGCCGCCGCCGGTGAGCGCCTGGACGAGATGGTCGGCCGCGTCCTCGGGGCTGATGCTGTCCTTGGCCGCCTCGGCCTCCAGCCACGCGCTGAGCCGGCCGACGTGCTCGGCGCTCATCGCCCACCGCCCCGGCGCCTGGGCGGCCGGGACTGTGCCGGGCTCGCTCATTCCCAAATTTGGGAATGAGCCGGCGGGGTCGGTGCCGTTCATTCCCAAATTTGGGAATGACGGCTCGTGCTCGTTCCGGGCCTGGGTGACGACCGTGCCCTCGACCGGCTCGCCGGCCGTGCGCCGGGCGGGCCGGGCCGGGCGGGAGGGCGGGAGCTGCCGGGGTGTGAAGAACGGCTCCAGGCGCTCGGGCGCGGTGCCCTTGTGCAGGTAGTCGGCAAGGTTGGCGACCACCTCGGCGGTGACCCGGTGTCCGGCCTGCTGGCCGTGGCGGCGCAGCTCGGCGTACCAGTGGGCCACCGCCTCGTGGCCCTGCTGCTCGGCGACGTCGACCAAGGCGCGGACGTGGGAGTCCGGCGCGGGCCGCTCGCACATGTCGGAGATGGCCCTGGCCAGGGGCCACTCGCCGATCTCGCGGTAGGCGGCGGACTCGCTGATGCCGTCCCATTCGTCGTCCAGGTACTGCTGGCGGGTGCGCTGCCCGTCCTCGCCCCGAAACAGGCGCCGGCGGAACGCGGCCTCCAGCGCCTTACCCCGCATCCACTTCGCGGCCTGGTGGTTGTCCCGGGCGGCGTGGATCCGCTCCAGCTGCTGCTGCTCCTTGGCATCGAGCGGCCCGGTGCGCTCGATGTCGGCGGGTTCGGGGATCAGCTCGGGGACGAAGGCGCGCGCCCGGTCCCGCTTGACGGGGGCGCTCACGGCCGCCACCTCGGCTCGGGCAGGTGTCCCAGCTTGGTCAGCTCGGTCACCAGCGCGTCGTACGGCGCTTTGCGCTCGGGCTTGTCGCAGGGGAAGCCGACCGCGGACGCGATGCCCTCCCGGCGCGGAATCTGCGTGGACAGCACCGTCCAGGTGGGGTCGGTGCCCTTCTCGCCGCCGTTCCTCAGCAGGTCCGCGTACTTCTTCGGGCTCACCGCCCCGGCCTGGCAGCGGTTGAGCAGCACGTACGTGGTGGGCGGCTGGCCGCTCTCGCGCAGCGCGGCGGACCGTTTGATCACCTTGGCCAGCGGGGTGCCCCGCTCGGGCCTGGTCAGCCGCTCGTAGTCCGGATTCGTCGGGGAGAGCGTCAGCAGGACGAGATCGACCACTTCGAGGATCGAGTCCACGATGTCCGGGTGGTTCTCGGCGTGCCCGGCGTCCACCACGTTGATCCGGTCGTGGTCCATCTCGGGGTAGACCGTCTCCGCGAACGCCGGGGTGTCCGCGCGGTGGACCTCGCACGGGAAGTCGCCGGCGTCGCGCGCCCACGCCGCCAGTTGCAGCGACTCGTCAGCGTCGTAGCAGGTCACAGGGTGGCCCGCCCGCGCGAGCGCGTAGGTCAGCAGGCCCGTGTTCGTCGTACCGCCCATCGTCCTGGGCTTCAGGCTGGCAATCAGCATGCGTGCCACCCTACGGACCAGCAGACGACCATCCCGCATTTCCAGGCTCGCTGGGAGGCCTGCCCTCACATGCCGGGGGCAAGCAGAAGGAAGTGATCGATGCCGAAGTGGTCCTGCGCAACCGGGCCGCTGCCGCGAGGGGCTGACGAAGCCGGCACCGACCCCCGTGGCCCCTGCGCCAGGGCGTGCGCGGCCGAGGCCGGTGCCCTGGGGACCAAGTCCCGGCAACTCTCCCCGTCGTGGATCTGCCCAGGCAGATGCTCCTGCCTGGGCGTGCACACCTGTCAAGGCGGACATCGTTTGTTCAGGTGTCAGTACGGGGCAGACGGGAGAGCGGTGGCAGTGGAACGCTGGTCGGCGCGGCAGATCGATGAACACACGCGTGAGCAGCGCGAGAGGTGGGCGCGCGAGGAACGCGAGCGGGAGGCCCGGCAGCGGGAAGAGGACCGGGTGGACGCGCTCGACCCGGTGGACTTCCTGGAGAGCCGGTTAGCGCAGGGGCGGGTCCGGTCCATCGCCAGGCGCCCCGCTCAGCCGCTCGACAGCGACCTGTTGGAGGCGATGGAGGTCCGGCCCTGCGTGGTCTGCGGGGCGGACGCCGGCGAGGCTTGCGGGCCCGTGGCCGGCACACCGAGGCGCTCCGGCCTGACCCATCTGGCCCGGCTGCGGAAGCTGGGGCCGGGTGAGGACTCGCTGACGGCGATCCGGGCCCGGGTCGAGGAGGCTCGGCAGGTGGAGGAGGAGTACGAGGTGTGGGCGCTGGGCGAACGCTGCTGGTGCGGGGCTGAACCGGGGGCTGTGTGTCGTCTGGTCAGCGGGGCCAAGCGCGTCGGAGCGGTCCATCGCGACCGCCTTCTAGGCCCGGGCTCCCGCTTCGAGTGACAGCATGCCGACTGGGCCATCGCGGTGAACCTCGGCTCGCTCAGCATGCGTGCCAGCCCTACGGAGCCCGGCCGTGCCGGATCGGTTGGTCGGCGGCGCTGGGGAGGTTCTGGTTGACGGCCGCCTGCCGTGTTGCCGTCGCGGAGCGGGTGGTGCGCGTCTACCGTGTCCCGGCCGTGTTCCTCGGGCAGACTCTGCGCCGTGATCGATGACGAGGCAGTCAGCAGCTTGCACGAGGCATTTCTGGCCGAGAGGGAGTCTGAGGACTCGGACCCCGATGACCTTGCCTGGACCTGTGAATGTTCTGCGCCGGGCCGCAAGCGTCCGCTTGCCGACGCTTTCGCGCTGCCGGAGACAACCCTTCCATAGGGCCAGGTCAGGGCCTGGGCAAGCCCGGCGTGGGCAAGCCTGCCCCTGAGCTGGGCAAGCCTGCCCACATGGGGCTTGCCCAGGCCGCTTCGAGAACCGGTCGCCCGGGTCACCGGTCCCGCAGGGGCCGCCCCAGGCGCCCGAGTTCTTCGATCCTGGCCGCGCGGGCGGGGTCGGCCTCGCTCAGCTGCTGCCAGCGCCGTTCGCGCTCGGCCTGCCATTCGGCGCGGGTGTGTTCCTCGGCGGCGGCGAGCCGGTCGGGGGTGGTGGCGAACTTCGGGGCCGCCCATTCCTCCCAGGGCAGCCAGCGCCCCTCACGCGGGCTGTACCGGCTGCCGGCGAGCCGGCCACGGGCCCCGGTGTTCTCCAGCTCCCGGTACGTCGCCTCCGACATCCCCAGATGGCGCCCCATCTGCGCCCGGCTCCGCCCGGTGAAGATCCGCAGATGCCTCAACGTCTCCCGCGGGGCGGTGCACAGGTCGGCCGGCTCGGCCCCGACAGCTTGGGCGAGGAGCACCATGACGCCGGGGCGGGGGGTGCGGGTGCCGGCCAGGTAGAGGCTCACGGCACGCTCGCTCACCCGGGCGGTGCGCGCGATGTGGGGCACGGTCGCGCCCGCAGCGGTCCGGGCGGCACGGAAGAGGGCCGCGTCGAAGCCGTAAGGGGTCTGGCTCACACCCTTCACCTACCCGCCCCGGGCAAGGTTCGTTCACCCCCCTGAACAGATCTTCGGACTCGACGGCCTACGAAGGTTCGTTCAGGGGTGAACGCATCTTCAGACGGCCCCCTGGCCGGGTCTGGGGCGGGGCCGGCTCGTCGGGGGAGGGCTGGCGCCCGCACGGACGTGAGCCGGCGGGGCGGCTCTGTGCCACGGTCACACGGCCGCCCGCGTTGATGCACCGTCGGAGCAAGGGTGGTCAGCGTTTCCGGGTCGCCATCTTCCAGGCGCTGTGGGTGATGTGGTTCCCGAGTGCTGTGCCGGCGCCGAAGGCCAGGCCCCCGCAGAACAGCGCCGCGGCTCCGCCCGCGATCCAGCGCAGGACATGAGGTGGCTTCGTAGCGGGCCACCCGCCCGGCGCGGCCTCTGCGGTCTGTGCGTCCGGGGTGGCCGGGGTGGCCGGGAGCGGTGCCGGTTCCGGGGAGGGCGGAGCCGGCTGGGCGGGTAGGGCGGTCCGCCGGATGTGGGGCAGTCGGCGTACGGTGCCTGCCTTTTCGAGTGCCTTGCTGATGGGTCGGCCCCGCCAGGCGAGGACTTCCAGGTGTCCCAGTGCGGCGAGCGGGGCGAAGCCCGCGTCGGCGGAGGCGACGACGAAGCGCCGGGTGCCGTCGGCCGCGGCGGCGTGGGCCTGTTCGGTCAGGAGGCGGTCGGCGGCGTTCTTGTCGGTGTCCGCCAGCAGCAGGTGGACACCGCGCTTGCGTAGTCCGTCGGCGAGGTCGGCGCGGATCCGGGGGCGGGCGCAGGCGGCGATCACGCGTTCGGTGCCTTTGGCGTGGTGGAGCAGGGCGTCCAGGCGGGCGAGGGCGAGGGCCGTGTGGGCGTTGGCGCCGATGGTGTTCTCGATGTCGATCAGCAGCAAGGCCGGTGCCTTGGCGGGTGAGGGGCTCACGTCAGGTTGTCTCCGTGCGTCGGTCAGCAGGCACAGGGGGTGCCGTTGTAGTGGAGCTTGCAGTGGTCGTCCCGGTGCCGGACGCGGGTGTGGCGTCGGCGTTCGCGTGCGGCGGGCGTCACCGGCTGACGCCCGCCGGTGACGTTAAGAGGGTCCGGTCCCGCCGGGCCGTCGAAGGAGCGGGTCGTAGCGGGTGAGGTCCGGGGGCGGCCGACGGTCGGCGGGGAGTCGGGCGGTGAGCTCGGCGAGGGTGGGCGCCGGCTCCCGCAGCCGTAGCGCGAGGACGCGGTCGTCGCCGGTGAGGGTGCGGGCGGTGAACCCGCTCAGGAAGTACTCGTCGCCTTCCTCGTAGGTGATGAGGGTGGCGGCGCCGTGCTCGGCGGCGTACGCGATGGCGGACAGCAGCCGGTCGGCGTGGCCGGACCCCAGCCCTGTCGGGTCCGGCTCGGGGTCGGGCAGGGCAAGGCGGAGGTGCTCGCGCATGCCGGTGAAGCGCAGGGCCAGGCCGCCTTCGGAGGGCTCCACCGCCACGAGCCGGTCGGCACGGATCCGCGCCTGTCCCACGCACAGCCACACCGAGGACCGTCCACCCAACTCCCTCACCCCTTCACGCCAGCCGGCACCCGCCCGCACCCAGGGTGGCAGGACGGCAGACGCCCGGTGGCGCATTCACTCCGACGGGCACCACACCGGGCGGGCGGCGTGGTCGGGAGTCGGCCCGGCCTGCCGCTTCGGCCGCTATTACTCAGTAATAGCGGCCGGAGCCGGCGGCGGGCTACGCGCCGGCCCATTCGAAGCCGAGGTCAGCCAGCGCGCGGAGTTGGTCGGGGTGGAGTCGGTCGCGGCGTTGCCGCTGGTTCGCGACCCATACGCCTGTGCGATGTTCGCTCCCGTCCGGGAGCCGCTCAACGTGCCCGCGCCCGGGTGTGCCGGCGCCTTCCCGTTCCAGGTACTGGGTGAGGGCCTGGAGACCCCTGTGGAAGGCTTCCGCGCCCCGCCCGGCCCGGGAGGGCCCGGCCGTCTTCACGGGCGCCGTACGGGCGCGTGCGACCCGCGCGGGGGTGATGCCGAGCTTCCCGAGGCGGTTCTGCTGCTCGGCGTTCAGCCGGCCGAAGTCCCGCCGTTGGGTGGCCAGCCACCGGCCGATGTCGTCCCCGTGCCGGGTGATCCCGGGTTTGATGGCCGTCAGCCGTGCTCCTTCGGCGAGGAGCTGGGTGAGGTAGGCGTAGTGGCGTTGCCAGTCGACCGTCCATCCGTGGTCGTCGTCGCCGGGGTTCCAGTCTTTGTCGATTGCGGCGAGGGCGGCGGCCCGGCGTGCGGCGCGGTCGGGGTCCTTGCCGAGGCCGCCGGGCCGGCGGATGTTGGTGAGCCACTGCCCGACCGGCTTGTCCAGCGCCGTCGCGTACCGGGGAGCGGACAGGGTCCCGTGCAGCTCGAAGTACGCCCGCGCGGCGGCGAGGTTCTCGGCGAAGCCGGCATCAGCGGTGTCCCACACGATGCCGAGCTGTTCCAGGTCGGCGGCCCGCTGGCCGGTCATGGTTCCGGCCCGGTAGGCGCGGCGCTGGTCGGAGAGCCACCGGCCGAGCGGGTAGGCGCCCTCGACGTGGTCGTACGGGACCTCCAGGTCGCCTTCGCGTTCGCGGTAGCGCCAGGCGGCCTCGTAGCCGCGGCGCCAGTCCTGGCGTTCGGTGTCGAAGACCTGGTAGCTGATCCACTTCGCGATCAGGGCGGGGTCTCGCGGGGCGGCGAACCGGAGCAGTAGCCGGCTCTCCTCGGCGCCGTCGTCGGGCGCGGGGCCGATCTCAAGCGACGGCTGTACGATGCGTTTCTGGTTTTCCTGCGGAATGGCCAGCAATTCGACAGCGCGTTCATCATGCGCTCGCAAACCATTCAGAACCCGAATTAGCGGCCCATAGGACTTCGAAGAAACAATGTCCTCAGGCTTTTCGTCCTCCCGCAGGAATACGGGCACGATGAGGGTGGCCATCTTCCCTTCTCCGGGCTTTTGCCGCAGCGCCCGGCCGATGGCCTGCACGATGTCGACGGCGGATCCCTTCGGGTCGATCAGGGCTACCGAGTCCACGCTTCTGATGTCGACGCCTTCGCCCAGAACCCGGCAGTTCGCGAGGACCGCGCGCCCGGTGCGCCGGCCGAAGTCGGCGAGGACGGCGGCCCGGTGCTCGGGTTCGTGCTCCCCGCGCAGCCACCCCGCCCACACCGTGGCGGGATGCCGGGCGGGGTCGACGGCGTGGAGCCGGCCGGCGACGCGGTCCAGGCCCTCGGCGAAGGCCTGCGCCTCTACCGTCCGGTGGTGGAAGGTGATTGTGGTCTTCAGGTCGTGGGTGGCCATGGTCTCCAGGAGGGTGGTCTGTACGGCGGCCAGGCGCTCGCCGCGCACCTTCTCCTCGTACCGGTCCGGGCCGTAGAGCTTCTTCGGTGTGACGACGGGGTCGACCAGCTCGGCGACGACGACCTGGTATCTGGCGAGTAGCCCCCTGGCCACCGCATCGGCCAGGGACAGCTCATACACGACCGGCCCGAACACTTTCGGATCGTCCATCGAACAGGCCATCTCCTTGGGCAGGCGGTCCCACCGCGACCGGGGCACGTAGGCCCGTCCCTGCTCCTCGGCCTCCCGGCGCTGCTTCTCCTCCGCCAGGCGTCGGCCTTCCTGGACCGCCAGCTCCTCGGCACGCGAGCGCGGAGGCCGTTCCGCCCAGATCCTCGGGGTGGCGGTCATGTAGAGCCGGCGGCGGGCGGGGATCACCTCCTGGCGGTGGATGTCAGCCCACGCCTTCCCCGCCGACCCGCTGGTCCGGTGCGCCTCGTCGACGACCACCAGGTCGAAGGGCTCCATGGGGAGGCCGTACTCGCCGCGGTGGGCCTCGGCGATGACGGGCAGGGAGGCGTAGGTGGCGTACACGGTCACCGGGCCCCGGCCGTGCCACAGGCCCAGCTGCGGCGCCGACGTCGTGGAGCGCACCTGCCCCGCCCACAGCTCGGGGTTGTCCTCCAGCGAGCACACCGCCACCGCCGGCCCGGTGTGGCCGGCGATGCGCCACTCCCGGGCGGTCTGGGTGAGCAGGTCCAGGGTCGGCAGGAGCACCAGCACCCGCCCGCCCCGTGCCAGCTTCAGCGCGGCCGCGGCGGCCATGAACGTCTTTCCGGTCCCGCACGCCGCCACCACCGTGGCCCGCAGCCCCGCTTTTGGGACCCGTTTCCCGGGCCGGACCTCCAGGCCCCGGACGATCGCCTCCACCGCCTCCTCCTGATGCGGCCGGAGCGTGACCCTGCTGACTGACGGCATGGCTACTCCCCGTCCTGCTCGGCGTCGCAGCTGTGATCCGATTCGAGGACCGCTCCATCCTCGACAGGACCGAATTCCCATGTGGCGTCACAGTCTCCGCAGTATCCGGAACCGTAAAAACTCACACTGGCCATCGCCGTTTCCTTCCGGGGAAGTGGCTGTTTTCTCGGGATGCTGCACAGCATCCGATCCACCCGCCCCCGCAGTACAGGAGAACCGCCGCCTGTCGGCCGTCGGATCTCCTGGGAGGCAGTAGAAGATCCCTCGTGATGCTACACACCTACATCCGGATGTAATGTAGGATTCATGCTACCTGGGAAGGACACCCGCCGGGGCACGCTTCCCGACATCAGCCCCTCGTTCGGGGGACGCACAGCCAGGCCGAATGACCACCCCGCCCCCTCCTGCCGTTGCCAGCCGCCCGCGGAGCGGGCTGGTCCTGGAGGCGGAGCCGGAAGGACTTCGGGTGGGGGAGCGGAGCGGACCCGCCCAACGGGCCGTAGGCCCGGACCCCGTGAAACGGGGTCACTCGGCGCCGCAGAGCGGCCCGTTCAGCGCGAAGCGCTGAACTCGTCCGGCGCCGAGGCCCGGGGCCCCCCCCCCCGGGCCGCCCAGGGGCGGGGCGCCCGGGCCCGCCCCGCGCCGCGGGGCG